>JBFMCB010000097.1:0-11252 GCA_040754915.1 Chloroflexota bacterium
GGAGGAAGTCATCTGCGCCCAACGAAAGGCCACGCAAGCGGTCTCCCAATCCGCCCTTAGCGCCAAGCAGCAGGACCGGCGTATCGGAAACCTGCCGAATGCTCTCAAGCATGCGCCAGCCTTCTTCACTAGTTAAAGACAGGATCACCAGGTTAGGACGAGTGGCCTGGAAGAGCGCCAGCCCCTCCCGCCCGCTCCCAGCGCACCGGACCTGGTGCCCCATCCTGGCCAGGTTAGACTCCACCGGCTCCAAGAGCGTCGGCTCGTCAGCCACGATCAGGATCTTCGCCTTCTTTACCGGTAAAGAAGCGGGCATCGTACCCGCTATCTCGGAGCTGTTCATCGCACTTCTTAACTGGTAAAGAGCGTGCCGCCAAAGCGATATCCCAGCCCCTTCTTGGTCTCAATGTAGTGCGGATGAGCAGGGTCTGGCTCTATCTTCTTCCTCAGGCGATAGATGCAGTTCTTGAGGCAGTGTTCGTCAAGGGCGTAGGCCTCCCCTCCGATGCATTGCAGTAGTTCTGCGCTGGGCACAACCTGCCCGCGACGGCGCAGGAGGGCGAAGAAAAGGCGGGACTCCCAGGCAGTCAGTTTGACCGGCCTCCCACCGATGGACACCGCGGCCCTTTCCGGGTCGGCCTGGAGATAGCCGTCGAAGTATGGCACGGGCCGGTCGCTGGCTCGCGCCCGTTCGGCGCGATGCAGCAGGGCCGCCACGCGCAAGAGCAACTCGTCGAGGTTGAAGGGCTTCGCCAGGTAGTCGTCGGCTCCCGCGGAAAGGCCCCTCAATCGGTCAGCCAGCCGGCCCTTGGCGGATAGCACGAGTACCGGGACATCGGCCATCTCCCTGATCCGTTGGAGCATCTCCCAGCCGTCCATGCCCGGCAGCATAATGTCCAGGATCACCAGGTCAGGACGGAGATCGTACAGCATCCGGAGTCCCGGGAGGGCCCCAGGGACACACTGGCTTTCGTAGCCGGATCTTTCCAGCGCCATGGACACGATCTGGCACAGGTGGGGGTCGTCGTCGATGAGCAGGATGTGTGCGGTCAATCAGACCTCCCTCAGACCTCCGGGGGACGTATCTGGTTCTCGTCCGTCGGTGTATTGGACGCTCGGCCCGGGCGCTCCGGCAAAGTGAACGTGAAGGTGCTGCCGCGGCCGGGAACGCTTTCCGCCCAGATCTTTCCCCCTTGCAATTCCACCAACCTCTTGGCCACGAACAACCCCAGGCCATGGCCGTAGGTCTCCCTGGAATCGCCGTTGTCCACCCGATAAAAGCGATCGAAGACACGGCCCAGGTGTTCCGGCGGTATGCCGATGCCGAGGTCCCGGACCGAGATGGCAACGCCTCCCTCTGGGGCATCTTGGAGCGCAATGGTGACGGGGCTCCCCTCCGGTGAATACTTGAGGGCATTGCTGAGCAGGTTTTCCAAAACCACCATGGTCTTCTCCGCGTCGCACCAGGCGAGGAGCGGGTGCCGGGGCCCGCAAGTCCGAATCCGGCCGCGGTTGGCCCCCGACCGAAAAGCCTGGGCCGAGCGCCGGACCAGCCGGCGGAGATCGTGCTGTTCCAGGCATACGGTCAGCTCGCCAGATTCCAGGTGTGCCACATCCAGCACGTTGGTCACGAACCGTTCCAGGCGGTTACACTCGTCGGCGATGATGCGCGCCACCTTCGCCCGCTGCCGATTCACCAAGGGTTCTCCCGGGCCCACCAACAACTGTGTCCCGGCCTTGATGTTGGTTAGCGGTGCCCGGAGCTCGTGTGATACCAGCGACACGAATTCAGTCTTGAGTTGATCGAGCTCTTCCTCCCGGGTCACGTCTCTCAGCGCCACAACCCATGCTTGAGGCTCAGTTTCTTTGTCTATGGCCGAGAAGACCGCCGCCAGGACTCTTCTCTTGCCCGTCTCCGTCGGGATGGCGATCTTGCGCTGGATCACATTGCCCGGGGACCGGACCTGGGCCTCCGCAAGGCACCAGGCCTGGCCGGCCAGGGCGTCAGGGCAGTCGTCGCCGCAGAGCACCTGGCAGCAGGTCCGCCCCAGGGCCGTGTCCTTGGGCCACCCGGTGAGGGCCGCAGCCGCCGGGTTGATGGACACCACACAGCCGTGGTGATCCAGCATGATCAGGCCTTCTCCCACGCTGCGCCAGATAGCCTCCAGCCTTGCCCCCTTGGCCCGAATATCCTCCTCCAACCTTAACTTTTGAATGGCCACGGCCACCTGATTGGCAAATGACCCCAGCAACAGTTCTTCGCGTGGAGTGTACTGTCTCGGCTCGCGGGCAAAAACTGCCAGGACACCGATGGGCCTATCAGCCAGACACAGTGGGGTGGCCAGGAAGGTACCGGCGCCGAATGCTTTTAAAACCTCCGCACCGTCGAGGCCATTGGAGCGAAGGTCTGCCGTAGAAATGGGGTATCCCAAGCGAACCACCAGCTTGCCCAGGCGGGCAATGGCCTCAGGCGCTGGCCATTTGCCCGCCTCGCCCTCCAGCCCGAACCCGGCCTCGACGGTGAGCTCTCCCGATTCCTGCTCCAGAAGCTGGACACTGCTGGCCTCTGCCCCCATCATTTGCGCCGCCAGCTTGCTGATCAGGGTCAAAGTCTTTCTGACATCAGTCGAGGCGGCCAGTGCTTCGCCGATGCGTAGAAAGGCGATTTCCAGGGTGACGTTCTTCTCTCGATACTGTCGGTACAGTTGCGCGTTCTCCAGGGCCACCGCAGCCTGATTGGCAAAGGTTTGCAAGAGGGAGACCTCCAGTGAGCTGAACGAACGAGGCTGGGGGTCGTAGAGGGCCAGTACACCGAGCATCCCGCTCCTGGCCCGCATGGGGACGCCCAAGACGGCCCGAAAACCACCCAGCGGTGCCAGCCTGGCTAGAAGGGGAAAGCGTTCGTCGGCCAGCACGTCACGGGTCCAGACCGGCTCTCTGGTGAGCATGACTAGGCCCGCCAGGGATGACCAATCCGGTTTATAGCGAAGGGACTGTACAGCCTGGGCATAGCTCGGGTCGAAGCCGTGCTGCGCCCGAACGTAGCTGGTCTGGGTGCTCTCGTCCAGCATCAGGATCGAGCACTTGGGGTACCCCAGATCGACCGACACGGTCTCGACGATGTACCTGAGGACTGTGTCCAGATCCAGAGACGTGGCTACCAGACTGGAGCTTCGTTTCAAGGCCTCCAGCATCTCGGCTGCCCTGTTGGAGTCGTCGGACGGCTTGGTGTTCTCAGCCATCATCGCCTGACTTGAAGGGATTTGCCAGCCCTGGGCTTTGCTTCGGTCAAGAGCGACTCGCTTGCCTCTAGCGCCGGCTTCTTTGCTAAGGAAAAACCACAGCCGGCGGCGTGGTGGATATAATCGGTCTCCTCACCCCACAGGTGAATGCGCGGCTGGTGCTCTTTACTAGGTAAACTCTTGGCCGTACTGTGGGGCGGGCTTCTCGGCCTAGTGGTCCCGTTGCCGGCGGCCGAGATTGCCATTCTTCGCCAGTAAACAATGTGGACAAGACAAAAGCGGCGGTTCGGCCCACGGTCCGCGGTAAGTCTGGCTTGGGATCAAAGCTGCGCATGGTCCCTCTCTCGTAACTGTGAGGACGGACGAAGCAGCCTTGCTTGCAGATGTTGATGAGGAATCGGAGAGCAAGTAGCTATATTATATTCGGCAAAGCGACATTGTCAAGGCTACGGGCTAACATGATGCAGTGACCAGCCTGCTCTGCAAGCCACCAGCGTTCTTACGCCCAATGAAAAAAGCCCACGATTCACTCGTGGGACTGATGACTCATCTGGAGCGGGTGACGAGGCTCGAACTCGCGACATCTTGCTTGGGAAGCAAGCACTCTGCCAACTGAGTTACACCCGCCTGGCTAAGATTATAGCAAAAGACGACGAAAAGTCAATAGTTACTAGATTTAAGGGCTCACTGATCACCTTTGGGGCTTGTTCAACTCAAGATCTTGCCGCAATTGATGCAGAACTTGAGTCCAGGCTCCGCTGGACTCCCACAGGCGGGGCAGGCGGATATCGCTTGGGCCACCACCGGCTGGCCGCAGTCGGCGCAGAACCTGGCGCCGAGCGGCAAAGCCGCGCCACAGGAGGCGCATGTGGCGGCATCGCCCGATGCCGGTGTCACTGGGGCAGCCGCCGGTGGCGGCGTGGTCGGCATGGTGGGAGCCGGCATCGGCGCGGCTGCCTGGGGAGCGGCGGCCTGGGGAGAGAACAGTGTCGCCCGTTTGGGCAGGCCCATCTGCTTGGGAGAGGGCTCTTGCTGGCGCAGCCCGCTGCCGCACTTCACGCATTTTTTTAGGCTGGCCGGGATCACAATCGTGGCGCACTTAGGGCACTTGAGCGGCATGCCACAATCCCAGCACACCGGGGCGCCCACCTCCACGAAGGCCTTGCATTTCGGGCAGCGCAAGGGAATGCCACAAGAGCTACAGACGAAACGATCGGGGCCAATGCGGGCCCCGCAGGAGGGGCAGCGCAGTGGCGCGCCGCAGTCCTGGCACACCCGCCACTCGCCGGATTCGGCGATCTTGCCGCAGGCCGGACAGCGATAAGGCGTGAAAGGGTGACGTGTGGCGCAATACGGGCAGACCTTGGCATCTCCCTCGATGAACTGCCCGCAGTAAGGGCAGGGGTGCTTATACATTGGCATCGCTTTACTCCCGATCCTGGTTCATGGCGTCCTCGTCCTCCAGGTTGCCAGCTCTCCACTTTTGGCTATCGTCCTTAATGCTCGTGTTCCACTGCAGCAAGGACTCCGCGTCCTTCTTCCATTGGTCCAGCGAGCGGTGAATGACCCGCCCGATGAACAGCTCCCGGATGCGGCGCAGATTCGGGAGCTTCTTGACGGCGAACTTGTAGACCACGTACTCCGGGCGGTTGAACATCTCCTCGCCAATGTAGATGGGGGTGCGGCGAAAGCGCAGGTCAATGAGCGACAGGCTCAGGTCGTCCATGACCTGGGCGATGTCGTCCTGTAATGCTGCCAGGGACACGCTATGAAATTCGCCCCGGCTCTTGATCTTGAAGAAATACGTGGCGTGGCCGGAGGCGGTCACCACCTCCATGGCGATGGCATTGGATGGGAGCGGCACCATGAACCAGATCTCCTCTTTTGGCTTCTCCTGTGGCTTCTCCTCTGGCTTATGCTGGGGGGCTTCGCCGGAGCCCTGGTCAGCCAGGCCGCCAAGGGTGGCTAGAGCTCCCAAGTCTGGGGACCCTTCGCCCCTTTCCTCTGTCTGGCTTTGCCTGGTCTCGGTGCCGGCCACATCGGCGGGCTGAGCGGCGAATTCCCGACGCAGGCCGATGTACAGCAAGTCGGGCACGCTCTTCCGCCTCAGGTAATCGTAGGTCTCTGACCGGCCCTGGGCCTGAGCGACCCGGCTCTCCAGGACCGGCCAGATGGTCCGGTCGATGGCGTCCACCACCCCTTTCTTCACGGCATAGCCGTCTCCCATGAGCAAGGCCAACTGGCGCAAGGCTGCCGACGGCAGGCCCGGAAAAACCTCTCTCAGGATTCGCATGGTGCCGAGAAAGAGCAGGTCCCTTTGTTCCGTAAGGCGCCGGGCCAAGGTAACCCGAAACTCACCCATTTCCCCCAAGACCAGTCGCTGGCCGTCTGCCTGAGAGACGATCACCTGGAAGTTCTTTTCCTCCACTCCCGTGATGCGGCTGTAAAAGACCCGCAGGAGCGGGTTGGCATCGTCGTCGGGCAGGAGCACCACCGCCCGGTCGAAGAGCTTCAACAGGCACCGGCCCCCTGCCACCACGACCCCCTTGGTGTCCATCTGTTGGTAGCTGGCCTCGAAGTAGTCCACCTCCCCGAGTTCGTCCATCAGGAGGTCTTTCATCAGGGCCAGATTGCGCTTTTGGGAGAACTCCCGGCAGAAGGGAACGGTCTTATCGCCCATCTGGCTCAAGAGGAACCGGCCGTCGGGCAGACCGATCAGGACCAGGTAGCCCTGGCGCAGGAAATGCTCCACCTCCCGGTAGTAGACAAGGTAAGGAGCCTCCTGAGAGGTGGTGATGACGAAGTTGTCTTGCTCCAGGCCCACGCTGCCCTGGCCCTGGCTGATCAAACGGTCATCAGGGCCGAAGTGTTTATAGGACATGGGATAGGTATTCACAGGAGCCATCGCGCAAGACTCCTTTTGCCTCCGAGATCCCATGGGCCAGGGGGTCGGCGCTATTCTAGTGGAGGCCACCGGCCCTGTCAAGGGCCTGCCCTGGCCAATACGATTGGCCTGCTACCCTTGCATCCGCGCCTGGGCTAGGGTATACTGCCCGGTACAAGATAGGCATTTATGGGTCGAGATTGTAACGTGGCTGGCGCCGAGAACGATCTCCAATTGAGGGATGGAGCCAGGATCGCCGTGGTGGGGGCGGGGCCGGCAGGCAGCCTGTTCGCCATCTTTGCCTGGCGCCTGGCCGCGGAACTGGGCCGGAGGGTCCAGATCACGGTCTTCGACGGCAAGCCCTTCACCCAAAGCGGGCCCCAGGGCTGTAACATGTGCGCCGGGGTAGTAGCGGAAGGCCTGGTGGCCAGGTTTCGTGAGATCGGCTTGACCCTTCCGGAAAGCGTCGTCCAGCGGCACATCCGAGGGTACTGGTGGGAGACCCGGGCGGGGAGCCTGCATCTATCGCCCCAGAAGGCGGAGTCGGAGATCTACACCGTCTACCGCGGCAACGGCCCTCGTGGCTCCACCTCTGGCCGCAACGTCAGCTTCGACGATTATCTTCTGGGGCAGGTTAGCTCTTTAGGGGTGCAGGTGGTCCCACAGCCGGTGGCGGAGATCCAGGTGCCCCACGGCACCAGGGATGGCCTGGCCACGATGCTCGTCGGGTCCAAGGGACAAATGGAGGCCTACGAGGCTGACCTGGTGGTAGGGGCCTTTGGCCTCAGCCCGCGCCTGGCGCGGCAGGTGAGTGCCCTGGGGTTCGGCTACGTCCCCCCTCCCACGCTGCCATCGTATCAGGCTGAGCTCCGGCTGGGAGCAGAGCAGGTCAGAGAGGGCTTTCAGGACCGCATCGTCATCTACGAGCTGAGCCTGCCGGGCATCAAGTTCGCGGCCATCATCCCGAAACAGGAGCACATCACCGTGACCCTCATCGGCGAGAAGGCAGGAAAAGAGAGCCTGCTCGGCTTCTTGGCCCACCCCCTGGTCAGCAAGAGGCTGCCGCCCGGCTGGCAGGCGCCCGAAGACTACTGTCACTGCCGCCCCCGGGTGGCCGTGGCCCCTTGTCAAAAGCCTTTCACCGACCGAATAGTCATTATCGGCGATGCCAGCGTATCCAGGCTCTACAAGAACGGCCTGGACTCAGCGTTCCTGACGGCGAAGGCGGCAGCGGAGGCAGTATTCCGGCATGGCGTCTCCGCCCAGGCCTTCGCACGCTACTATTTCCCCACGTGCCGGGCCCTGGCCAGGGACAGCGTTTACGGCAGACTGCTCTTCCGTCTCAGCGCGTTGGGCTTTGCCTCCCAAAGATTCCTGCGACTTCTCGTCCAGGCCGCCCGGTACGAGCAGACAACCCGCCGACCAGAGGAACAGCTCTTGGGCCGCATCCTTTGGGGCTCCTTTACCGGCGACCAGCCCTACAAGGACATCCTGCTTACCGCCTTGAGTCCAAGAATACAGTGGCACCTCTGGTCTTCTTTACTAGCAAAGAAGGCGTCGCCCATACCTGGAGGGACGGCCGGGGATTCCATAGACAAAGTAACACCCGATGAGGCCTAGACGGTGGGTGCCTTTTCCGGCGACTATCTGGGTCCCCTGGGCGACGGGCAGACCGCGGTGATCATCGGCGGTGGCCCCGCTGGGGCCGCCTGCGCCATCGCCCTGAAGAACCTGGCGGCGGAGCTGGGCCGGAAGATCGAGGTCGTCATCTACGAGGGGAAGACCTTTGCCGGGGAGATCCACCACAACCAGTGCGTGGGCGTGCTTTCCCCGCCGTTGCGGGAGATCATGGGCGAGCGCCTGGGGGTGGCCTTCCCCGACCACCTGGTGCAGACCAGCATCGGTGGCTACGTCCTGCACTCAGATCGCCGGAGCATCGTCCTGGAAGAGGAGGGTGAGCCGTCCTACGTCGTTAAGCGCGTCCAGTTCGATGACTACCTCCTGGGAAAGGCCCGGGAGCAGGGAGTGCGAGTGGTTCAGTGCCGGGTCACCGATCTGGAGTTCGCCTGGGACCGGGTCGTGGTCTACAGCGAGGGAGACAACCGCCGGGCGGACGTGCTGGTGGGCGCCTTCGGCTTGGACGATGGGGCCATCCAGCTTTTCCAGCGAGCCACTGCCCCGCGGCGCAGGGACGCTTACGCCCCACCCCGGTGCCTGGACTCCATCGTAACCAGGATCTATCCCGATCCCGACTTCCTGGCGGGATTCGGCGATCGCATCCACGCCTTTCTGCCCGCCATGCCCAGGATCGAGTTCGGGGCGGTCACGCCCAAACACGATCATCTGACCGTTAACATCGCCGGCGCCCAGGTGGATGCCAGGCTCATGGATGAGTTTCTAACCTTCGCGCCAGTGAAGAAGGTATTGCCCCCCTCTTTCACTCCCTCCTCCCGCGAGCTCGCCTATTTCAAGGGCCGCTTTCCTGTGTCCCTGGCCCGGGGATATTACAATGACCGCTACGTGGTAGCGGGCGACGCCGCCGGCCTCCTGCGCCCGTTCAAGGGCAAGGGTGTGACCTACGGCTGCATCACCGGCATCCGGGCCGCCGAAACGATCATGAAAGAGGGGATCTCCAAGGCTGCCTTCCGGGGATACGAGCGAAAGTCGCAGGAGGTCCTGGACGATATGATCTACGGCCGGATCATCCGCTGGCTGGCCATCGCCAGCGCGTATTACGGGTTCTTGGACCCGGTCCTGGAGATCGCCAAGAACGACCACGCTTTGCGCCGGGCCCTGTTCGACGCCGTTTCGGCCAACAAGTTATTCAAGGAGATCGTCCGGGATACCTTGCGCCCTGGCCTGGCGGCCAGGCTGGCCGCCGCCTCTGCCCTGGCCCTCCTGGGCTTCAAACCCCGGTCCCAAGGAAGGCTGGAAACAGGGGCGTAAGCGTGTCACCTTACTTGCCCCTGGCTCTGCCGGAGACTCCCGGTGTCTGGCAGACACCGGGAGTCTTATCTCGCCGATCCACTGACCCTCTCCACCATCCTCTGCCAATGAGTCCCTCTCCAGAAGAGCCGCCCACATTGGGGGCAGCGCCGGAACTCGTCCTGGGTCTCGTAGACGTACGGCGGCACCTGTCCGAGCACCTGGGGTTTGTCTACTGGCTCTAATGAGACGTTGCAACGCAGGCAACGGGTGAAGGGCGGCCGCGAATCAAGATAGCCCTCCCGGGCCAGTTGCCCGATCTGCTCCACCAGGTCCTCGCTGGACACGTAGAGGCCCTTTAACCCCCTGCGGGCCAGAAGCCGAGTGTCCCGGGTGAGGAGGACTCGGCCCTCCGCCCGCGCCAGCCGGGCGATCTCGGCATCGCTCCAGGCGTTGGAGTATAATGTATCATAGCCCAGGATGCGCAGCCACTTGGCCAGGCGCCCCAGCATCTGGTCGGCCAGGAATCTCATGCCACTGCTTTGCAGCACTCCTTCACCGGACAAACATCGTGGCGATTGCTCCGGCAATAATCCTTCCCTAGCCTCAGCAGGGCCGCTTCGTTGTCCGCGAACCGTTCCTGAGGTATGGCCCTCTTTAAGTCTGCCAGGGCGACCTGGGGGTCTTGGGTGGAGGTGAGCCCCAGGTTCCCGGCGGCCAGCAGAACCAGGGCCGAGGGCAGCGGGTCGGCCTTGGGCCATAGCCCCCGCAGCTCCCGCAGGAAAATGTTAACGGTAACCGGCCCAATGCCTTTGCCCAGGGCCATGAGCCTGGTCTCCAGGTCCCGCGGGTCACGGGCTGCCGCATGCAAGGCGTTCAGGTCCCCGCCGTAAAGGGCCTCCAGGGCTTCCATCACCGCCAGGAGCTTGGTGGCGGTCTTGAAATCGTAGCGGGCATATCCGCCCGCGTCCAGGAGCTCCACCAGTCCATCCCATCCCGTTTCGATGATGGCCTTCGGCGTGGTAACCCCGTGACGCTCGAACTCGCCATAGGTCCGGGCGGCCAGGCGCTCGCTGATGCGGCCTCCAAAAAGTATAGCGGCCAGGAACCATTTGAAGATCTCACCGGGCTGGCCGCCGGCCAGGTCGATGCCAAGATCTCGTGAATAGCGCCCACCGAGCCTTTGGGTCAAGGTCTCCGCATAACCTTGAATCTTCATGGTTTTCCCTCTTCCCGACGCTCAAATCAATTATATCATCTTCTGTTCCTGGTTAGCACGCCGAAATCCCCTTTATTCTTTATTTGCTCATAAATTGGCCCACGCCCGTCTGCTTCCACCGCTGACTTGTGCCCTAACAATCGACCTGCTATAATGTGGCCCTGCTTCGGTGCCAAAATGATACTCTCGCTAAGGGGGATCTCTCTTCATGCTCATCGAAGGCCTCTTTGCTAGCAAAGAAATGTTCAAGCCGCCCCTGAACCCCCTCGTCGGGGTGGGGACCGCCCCGACGCTCACCACCACGGTGCCGGCCACCGCCACAGTGACGGCCACTCCGCTGGTTACGGCCACTCTCCCAGTCACAGCCACGCCCTCTACCACTGCGGCTCCCGGGGGTGCCGTGGGGTTCCTCGCCTGGTGGCAGGGACTGGATTTGCCGCTATTGATACTGTTCGTCGCCATCGGGCTGGCGGCGGCCTTCTCTTATTTCTACCTTAGTCAGAGAGTTTTCCGAGAGCACCGGCTGAATGCCCATCTGACCGAGATATCGGCTCTGGCCGGCGCGCTGGCCAGCGGCCTGGGCCTCTTGCTGCTAGGGTTCGCCAATTGGCAGACCCCGCTCCTCTCGCATCCACTTCTGATGAACCTGTTGCTAGCGGCCATCGTTGGCTTCGTCGGTTACGGCGTCTACTTTTACCGGCAGAGATATCCCAAGATGTTGGAAACGTATGAGCTGGAGGAAAGGAAGAAAAAGTACATGCCCAAACCCAAGGCCGCGAAGCCTTCCCCGCCGGCCTCTCCGCCTAGAAAGAAAAAGGCCAAGAAGAGGAGGTAGCACCAGAGCCCGGGTATCCTTTCGTCTCTTTACGAGTAAAGACAGCCCTGCCTCGCCATCCAGGAGGCCAGGGCTTTTTTTACTTGTCCCACCGGCGCTTTTTTGTTACAATACCCTGGCGCCTTCTCTCGGAACGTCGGGGTCCCG
>JBFMCB010000098.1:0-11240 GCA_040754915.1 Chloroflexota bacterium
ACGAGGATAACCCGATTTTATTCTCTGGTTATCCTCGTCCCGGTGTCGCCCTTGAGGGCGCGCTCGATGTTCTCGGGATTGGTGATGAGGGCCTCTTTGCCGCCACGTTCCAGGTACCAGATAATGGCCTGGATCTTGGGGCCCATAGACCCCTTGGCGAAATGCCCCTCTGCCAGGTACTTCTTGGCCTGGGCCAGGGTGAGATGGTCAAGCCATACCTGGTTTGGCTTGCCGAAGTTCAGGGCCACCTTCTCCACGGCAGTGGAGATGAGGAATAGATCAGCATCTATGGCGTTGGCCAGGAGGGAGCTCGCATAGTCCTTGTCGATGACCGCCTCGGCACCCTCTAGCATCCCGTGCTCGTCCTCCACCACTGGGATGCCGCCGCCGCCCACCGCCACCACCGTGAACCCAGCGTCGATGAGCTCCTTGATGGCGTCGCGCTCCACGATGCGCTGGGGGATGGGCGAGGCCACCACCCGGCGCCAACCCCGGCCAGCATCCTCCACGACGTCCCAGCGATCCTTCTCCCGGTGCTCCAGGGCCAGCTCCTTGGACATGAACGAGCCGATAGGCTTGGTGGGGCTTTTGAACGAGGGGTCGTCCTTATCTACAAGCACCTGGGTTACCACGGTGGTGGACTGTTTTTGGATGCCACGTTTCTTAAACTCGTTGTACAGGGCCTTTTGGAGCATGTAACCGATGGCACCCTGGGTATCGGCGCCGCAGGAGTCCAAGGGCACGGTGTGAAGCTCATGGGCCGAGAGCTCCGAACGGCGCAGGATGAAGCCCACCTGGGGGCCATTGCCGTGGGTTACCACTACGTCCCACCCCTGCTCGATCATCCCGGCGATGTGGGCGCAGGTCTCCACCGCCGCCTGGTACTGGTCGGGGACGGACTGGTGCTTGGGGTCCTTGATCAGAGAGTTACCGCCGACGGCGACGACGGCAACTCGGGCTGGTTGGGCCACTTGTTGCTCCTTTCTCGATAGGGATTGGGAGACTGGTGATCTGCCGGTCTATAGGTTACCCATTGTCAAGGCCATGATCGCCTTCTGCACGTGGAGCCGGTTCTCGGCTACATCGTAGATGCAGGAGCGGGGGCCCGAGGCGACCTCGTCGGTGACCTCGTGGCCGCGGTCTATGGGCATGGGGTGGGTGAAGATGGCGTTGTCGGTCAGCTTCATCTTCTCTGTGTCGCAGATCCATTCCGGGTGCTTGAGAGCACGATCTATCTCGGCCTGCTTCAGGAACTCCCCATCCCTGTAGGCCTGGGGGCTCATCCAGTGGCGCGAGTAGACCACGTGGGCGCCCCGATAGCCGGCCTTCACGTCGTGGGTGACGGCGAAGCTTGCCTGGTTGGCCTGGCAGTTCTGCCGGGTCCATTCTACTACCTGGGGGTCCAGGTCGTATCCCTCGGGTGAGGCCACCGTGACGTCCATCCCGAAGCGTGAGCCGATGAGCATGGCCTCCTGCACCGAGCACCAGGACCGGGCCAGGGCTCCGTGGCCCCAGGTGACCAAGAGCTTTTTACCCTTGAGCACGCTCATGTCCAACCCCTTGCCTGGCCCCTGGCCGAACCACTCGGCCCAACCCATGACGTCGGCCAGCCCCTGGCAGGGGTGATACTTATCGTGGGCCATGGAGATCACCGGAAAGTCGCCCCAGCGGGCATATTCCCGGAGCAGCTCATCGCCCTCGCCATAGTACCCCACCTTGTCCTCCAGGATACGAATGCCCAGGCCGGCGGCGTAGCGGGCCATGACCTTGGCCGCATCCTCCACCGTCTCGCCGGCGGAGGTGGCGGTCTTGAGCCTCATGGCTTTGGGCTCAAGGAACTGGGCGTGGCCGCCCAGCTCGGTGGCAGCGCACTCGAAGCTCTGGCGCGTGCGCACCGAAGGGTTGTAGAAGAACATGAAGAAGGTCTTGTTGGCCAAGAGGCTGGTGAACTGGGGCGAGAACCGCTCCCGCTTCATCCGGGCGGCCAGGTCCAGCACGGCCCGGAGTTCCTCCAGGCTCCATTCCTGGGTGGTGATAAGGTCTCTGCCGAAAAGGTCCATTTGCTTCTCCTTGCTACCTCATTATCAACGACATCACAGCCTTCTGGACGTGGAGCCGGTTCTCGGCCTGGTCGAAGACCACAGATTGAGGTCCGTCGATGACGTCGTTGGTGACCTCGAAGCCCCGGTCACAGGGCAGGCAGTGCATGTAGATAGCATCGCGGCCGGCCAGCTTCATCCGGTCGGCATTGCAGACCCAGTCCTTGTTGGCGGCGAAGATGGCCTCGCTCTTCTTGTCGTCCCGGGTGCCAATGGGAGGGGCGAAGGTGGGCACGGCGGTCCAGGACTTGGGATATACCACGTGGGCGCCCTTTAGGGCCTGCTCAAAGTCGTTTTCCACCTTAAAAGAGCCGCCGTATTTGGCGGAGTAGGCCTGGCACTGGGCCAGCACCTCGTCGTCTAGCTCCATGCCCTTGGGATGGGCCAGGGTGACCTCCATGCCCATCATAGTCGCATACAGGATGGCACTCTGGGGCACCGCCCGGGGCTTCTCGATGCTGGGGGAGTAGGCCCAGGACATGACGAACTTCACGCCCTTGAAGCTGCCGAACTTCTCCTTGACGGTCAGGATGTCCGCCAGGCCCTGGCAGGGATGGTACTTGTCGCACTCCATGTTGATGACCGGGATGTCGGCCCAGCGGGCGAACTCTCGCATCATATTGTGTGCCCCGCCGTAGGTCCAGCCCACCGGGTCGCCGTAGCAGCGAATGGCGATGGCATCGCCCATGCGGGAGAGGGTCCGAGCCACATCGGAGACTCGCTCGGTGGCGTAGGCCTTCTCCTGTCCCTCCAGGGCCGGGGTATAGATCTTGCTGGGGTCGAGATAGTGGGCGTGTCCGCCCAGTTGGGTCATGCCGGCCTCGAAGCTGTTGCGGGTGCGCAGGGACTGGTTGTAGAAGATCATAAACAGGGTTTTGCCGGGCAGGATGTGGTTGTGGGCTTCGCCGATGGCCCGGCGTCGCTTGAGGTCCTGGGCCACGTCCAGGATGGTGTCGATCTCCTCGCGGGTGTAGTCCACCTCGCTCAGGAAGTCACGGCCAAGAAAGGTATTGGTCTTCATTGTTTGCTACTCCTCTTGAGATTTGTTGTGCTTCTTCCGCTTTCTTTATTAGTATAAAGGAAGCTGGTCTTTCGCTCATAGCTGGTGCCATTCCCCGTTACCTAGATTGTCCCTATCACCTCCTTGCCAATGTATCCCTCGGGCAATGATTTCTTTACTGGTACAGGAGCCTCCAACACTAAGCCGGAAGCTGTTTTTTGGCCCCGGCCATCAATAGCCCCAACTCCTCCACCCTCGCCTCGCTTGTTGGCATGACGCCCACCACCTGTCCCTCGTACATCACTACCACCCGGTCGCTCAGGGCCAGGACTTCGTCCAAGTCTTCTGAGATCAGCAGTATGGCGGCGCCCTTGCTGCGCTGCTCCAGCAGCCGTTTCTGGATGTACTCCGTGGCGCCAACGTCCAGCCCACGGGTGGGCTGAGCGGCCACCAGAAGCATAGGGGAGCGGGAGAGCTCTCGGGCTAGGATCAGCTTCTGGACGTTCCCTCCAGATAAGTGCCTGACCGGCGTGTCCTGGTTGGGAGTCTTCACGTCGAAGTCGGCTATCAGTTTCTCAGCATAGCGCCCGATAGCCTGGTAGTCCAGGAACCAACCTTTGGCCAGGGGCGCTTGGCCGTGGGTCTCCAGGATGGCGTTCTCGGCCACAGAGAAATCGGCTATGGTCCCCACTCGCACCCGTTCCTCGGGGATGTAGCTCATCCCCTGGGCAATGACCTCCGCGGGCGAGCGGTTGGTGACGTCCTTTTGGCCCATCAGGACTTTGCCCTGGGTAGCCGGGCGGAGGCCGGCGATGACCTCGGCCAGTTCCCGTTGGCCGTTCCCGGCCACTCCGGCAAGGCCCAGGATCTCGCCCCGGCTGACGGTGAGCGAAACCCCTTTCAGGGCAGGCAGCCCCTTGTCGCCATGGGCCCATACCCCTTGCAGCTCGAGGGCCGCTTCTCCCTTGTTCACGGGGTCCTTGTGCCTCTGGAAGGAGACCTCACGGCCCACCATCATCTGGGCAAGGCGCTGGCGGTCGGTCGCACTAGTCAGCATGGTGCCAACGACCTGGCCGTCGCGGAGAACGGTGACGCGGTCGGATAGCGCTGTGACCTCGTGGAGCTTGTGCGATATGAAAATAATGGCTTGGCCCTGTCGGGCCATCTGTCTCAGGAGGGTGAAAAGCTCCTGGACCTCCTGGGGCGTTAGAACCGCCGTGGGCTCGTCTAAGATCAAAAGCTCCGCTCTCCGGTAGAGAGCCTTGATGATCTCCACCCGCTGTTGCTCACCCACCGATAGCTGCCAAACCCTAGCTCGTGGGTCCACGCGAAGCCCATAGCAGCGGCCAAGCTCGGCAATGCGCTCCTGGGCCTCGCCAAGGTTCAGCCAGGGTTCCCGGGTGGATTTGAGCCCCAAGATCACGTTCTCGGCCACGGTGAGCGGCGGCACGAGCATGAAATGCTGGTGTACCATGCTGATGCCTAGGGCGGTGGCCTCCCGGGGCGAGCGGATGGTCACTGCCTTGCCATTTATGGCTATCTCTCCCTCATCTGGCTGGTAGAGGCCGTATAGGACCCTCATCAACGTGGTCTTGCCGGCCCCATTCTCGCCCAGGAGGGCGTGGATCTCCCCGGGTCGCACCTGAAAGTCCACGTGGTCGTTGGCCAGCACCCCGGGGAAGCGCTTGGTGATGCCTTTCATCTCCAGGAATTGGACCGTCTGGTCCCTGCCTGTGGAGTAAGGGATTGCGGCCATTGGCGCTATTTGGTTCCAGGGAGGTTCGTCATGTGGCGTCATGCGGTAGTGTCAATTCCCTGTTAATTCGCTGCAGCCCAGACAGCCGATGATCGGCCAGTCTAGTCATCCCATTGTTCTCCCAGCAGTTGCGCTGCCAGTTCCCCTGCGGCAGCCCTGCTGCCGCAGGGGGTCGAGCCTTTCACAGTTGTCCCTATGGGAGCTTAATCTCCAGCTTCCCGGAGATAATGTCCTGCTTGGTCTTCTCTATCTTGTCCTTCAAGTCCTTGGGGATATTGCCCTCCAGCTTGGGGTTGTACACCAGTTGCAGCTTGCCGCCGGAGAAGTCCAGCACCAGCCGCTCACCGCCAAGGATGCCGGACTTGTTCAGGGTGATCATGCGCCGGACCACCTCATCCCATTGATAGACCTGGGAGGCCAGCACGGTGTCCGGGGCCAGCTTGCTCTGGTCCATGTCGCTGCTCAGCATGTAGACCCCTTTACGCTCAGCGGCGGCCTTGGTTATGGATACGCTTTGTTGTGCCGTGCCGGTGAGGATGTCAGCCCCGGCATCCATGTGCGTGGCAGCCATCTCCTTGGCCTTGACGAATTCGGCGAAGCTACCGGTGTAGGTCTCCAACACGATGACCTTAGGGTTGACGGCGGCCACCCCCTGTTTGAAGCCCTCGTTGTACTTGATGGCATCGCCACCCTTCACCGGCCCCACGATGCCTACCTTACCGCTCTTGGTCATCCCCGCGGCCAGCATCCCCAGCATATATCCTCCCTGCTGGGCCTGTGGGTCATAGGCGAAGATGTTGGGGCCGGTCTGAAAACCGGTGCCGTAGGCAAAGCTGGTCTTGGGGAACTCCTTAGCGATATCGCGGATCACGGTCTGGTATTGGGAGCCGTGGGCGATGACCAGGTCATAGCCTTTCCCGGCGTAGTCGCGGATGGCGGCACCGGCGTCTACGATCTTGTACAGGTTCTCTGAAACGGTGAACTCCATGGCCGGGCCCATCTCTTCCTTGACCTTCTTCACGCCCTCGTACATGGATTGGCTCCAGGCCAGGTCATCCATGGTGCTGGGCAGGATGAGTGCTACCTTGAACACTTTGGCCGGCTTGGTGGGGGCAGGCGTGGCGGTGACCACCACCGGCACCTCCTTGGTGACCACCACCGGGGCGGCAGTGGGCGCCAGCGTGGGGCCGCAGGCGGCCAGGGCGTTCAGGGGCACCAGCAATGCTATGGCGAGGCCGAGCATCTTACGGTTCATCTCGTTGCGTTACCTCCTTTGGCTAATTCCAGAATACACGTGGGGGCTCTAGGGCAAATCGCCGGGCAAATCTCCTCCGTGGCATCACCTCCTCTCCCGATGACGGGGATAGTGCCGGGGCCTTATGTCCCCCCGCGCACGTAGGGCTTGGACAAAGCAGCTGGCCCACCCGAGCGGCCCACGGCCATGGCCAATACCAGCACGGTCAGGATATAGGGCTGCATCACTAGAACCTCATAGGGGACGCCGAGCCCTATCACCTGCAACCACATCTGCAAGGCATCCACGATGCTGAAGAGGAAGGAGCCAGCCAGGATGCCGTAGGGGCTCCAGCGCCCGAAGTAGACCAGGGCAATGGCGATGAAGCCGCGGCCGGCGGTGATATTGTCCACGAACATATTCATCTGCCCTACGGTCAAAAAGGACCCGGCCAACCCGGCCAGTATGCCGCCCAGGATAACGCTGACGTACTGTATCAGGTAGACCGGAATGCCCATGGTGTCCGCCGCCTCGGGGTTCTCTCCTACTGCCCGCAGGCTGAGGCCGAAGGTGGTCTTGAACAGCACCACATAGGACAGCGGCACCAGGAGCAATGCGATGTATACCAAGACGTTGTGTTGAAACAATACCGGGCCCAGGACCGGGATGGCGCTCAAGATCGGGATGTGCATTGGCTGGAAGCCGGCCACGCCGCTGATGGCCCCGAAGGTCAGACGGAAGAACAGGCCGGAGAGGCCCCACCCCAAGAGATATATCCCGATGCCGCTTATGCCCTGGTTGGCACGCAGGTTTACGCTGATGAAGGCCATTCCCAGGCCCATGAGCCCGCCAATGGCCATCCCAGCCACCAGTCCCAGCCAGGGGCTCCCGGAGGTGAAAGACGCCCAAAAAGCGAAGTAGGCGCCCATGAGCATGATGCCCTCCACGCCCAGGTTCAACACGCCGGCGCGCTCGGCGAACATCTCCCCCAGGGCAGCGAACAGCATGGGGGCGGTGAGGCGGATGCTGGTGGCCAGGATGCCGATGATGAAACCCTGGGCGAGGAGTTGTTCCACCATAAACTATGCCCTCCTCCGCTGCCAGATCTCAGTGGAGACCACGAAGACCACCACCAGCCCCTGGATAGAGTTCACCAGGCCAGCCGGTATTCCCACCGCGCGCTGCATCATGTCGGCGCCCACCATGAGGGCCCCGAATAGGAAGGATGCGGGGATAATCCCCAAGGGATGGAGCTTACCGAAGAGGGCCACCACGATGGCGGTGAAACCATAGCCGGCGGAGATGCCATCCAGCAGGCGGTGGTGCACTCCCGTCACCTCGATCATGCCGGCCAGGCCGGCCAGGCCGCCGCTGATGCAGGTGGCGATGATCAGGTTCCTGGCCACGCCGATGCCACCGTAGCGGGCGGCTTGGGGATTGGAGCCCACGACGCGGATCTGGTATCCCAGGGTGGTACGCCACAGGAAGACATAGACAAGAAAGGCCGCCAGGAGTGCCAAGAGAAGGCCAGCGTGAAGCCTGGTCTGCGGGAGCCTGAGGAGCCAACTGCCATCCGGGATGAGGGCCGACTGGGGATACCCCGTCCCGTAGGCCACCTCCTCCGGGTCGATCATGGGCCCCCGGATCAAGAAGCCCAGGAGGAGCGCAGCGATCTGGTTCATCATAATGGTAATGAGGATCTCGTTGGCGCCGATCTTTGCCTTCAACACCCCGGGGACGGCCCCCCAGAGGGCCCCGCCCAGGAAGCCGGCGGCCAGGGCCAGAAGTAGCAGAAGCGGCCCTGGCAGCCCTTTAAAGGCCAGCACCACCCACGTCGTGGCGAGGGTGCCCAGGATCAGCTGGCCCTCGGCACCGATGTTCAGGATGCCTCCACGGAAGGCCACAGCGATGCCCAGGCCCACCAACAACAGCGGCGTGGCCTTCACCAAGGTCTCGGTGATGCCGTAGCGGCTGCTGAAAGCCCCCAGAAGGAGGGGCCGGTAGGCCACCAGGGGATCTGCCCCAGCCAGGACCAGGAGGCCGGCGCCCACGACGAAGGCGGCGAATACGGCCAGGAGGGACACCAGCATATCGTTCAGGAGCGGTCGCTCCTTCAGCCAGGAGGTGACCATGGCTTGCTCCGGTGAAACGTTCTGTCCCAGGGCTTCGCCACCATGCTAACCCTGAATGCGCCGGACCACGTGAAACTGGAAGAAACTGGGAACGAAGTAGTTGCGGGAATAGTCCACCACCTGGCCGGTGGCAGAGTAGGTGAGTTCCTCCAGGAGGAGCAGGACGTCCGATGGCCGCCGGTTGAGCCGGGCGGCAATATCCGTCCCCGCCCGGATGGGTACGATATTGGTCCAGGCATACGTCAGGGGCGGCGAGCCGCGCTCCAAGAGGAAGTCTAACACCGAGCCTCGAAAGCCGGCCACCACCTCGTCCCTGGTGGCCACGCTGGCGGGCAGCACGTCGTACATGTAGGCCACGGGCTGGCCATTGGCGGTCTTGGTGCGCTCCACCACGGTCACCGGCGACGCCTCAGGTATGCCCAGCTTGGCGGCCAGCGCCGGGGAGGCGGGCTGGGATTGGATGGCCAGGCCCACTGTGGCACACTCCAGCCCCATCTTTCGGGCCAGAGAGTCCAGGCTTTCCAGGGTCTCCAGGCCGCTTTGGATGACGGGCTTGGGCCGGCCGATGAACGTGCCGATGCCACGGCGCCGCACGATGAGGCCGGACTCCTCAAAGGCCCTCAGAGCTTCGCGAAGGGTGGAGCGCGAGATGCCCAGTTGCTCAGCCAGGACGGGCTCGGGAGGAAGTTTGTCGCCGGGGCGGTAGTTCTCTTCTCGCAGCAGATGGCTGAGAGACTCTTCAGCCTGGATATATAGGGGTCGAGGATCAGTCTTGATCTTCAAACGGCCGCTCCGGCGCGCCGGGATTTTGTATGATGTCTGACATATGATAGAGCAAATCAGTGGTACTTGTCAAGAGGTACAAGCTGAGATTTCGGCACAACTTGCCGAGGTGGTAGGATGGGGGCAATATTCAGGTGTGGGTAAAAAGGGGCAGCGAGCTGGGAGCCCGAGAACCTTGACTTTTGGCGTCTTGAAAGATATGATATGTCCAGGGCGAGGAGGGGTGGCGCGTGGAAGTCACTATCGCTGAGGAGAGGATGCTGGTCCTCCAGGCCCAACTGGCGCTGGAGGATGCTCAGAGAAAGGCCTCCGAGCGCAAGGCTGAAGCCTTCGGAGCCGTCTCCCGGTTGCTGCTGCGGCCCAAGCCCGAGGAGATCGAGATCGCCTACTCGGAAAAGCGTTTCCAGCCCTTCTGGCACGCGTCGTGCAAGACGCGTTTTGTCTACGACCGCAGCCGGGAATTCCAGGTAGACGTCACCGGCAAAGAGGTGCAGTCGGTGACCATCGGCGAAGGCAAATACCCGGTGTTAAGGGAGAAGAGAAGCTACATCAGCCTGCGGGGCGTCGAACACTGCCTGGAAGAAGATAGGCGAGAGCTCTTCCTGGACGCCGTCAGCGGGAAGGAGGGGAACTGGGCAAAATACGTCTCCTTTCCCTCGCTACCCCTGACCAGCATGGAAGACCTGGCCACCGGCGGTGCCCTCGTGGTCTCGCCGGAGGTCCGGGCATCCATTGTGGTACACCAGCTTCTGAGCAAGCTGATCAGGCCGGTGGCCGGCACCGACATCAAAGAAGAGAGCGTGGAGATCGATGACCTGGCTCTATTCTTCCGCCCCATTTACGGCTTCGAGCTGCATTGGGTCAGCAAAGACAAAAAAGGCACCCTTGAGATCGACGGTCTCACCGGTGAGGTGGTGGTGGAAGGTGTCGCGCTACGCCGAACGCTGAGCAGGCTGACTAATCCGGATTTACTCTTCGATATAGGCGCCGACGCCGTGGGGTTGGTGGTGCCGGGGGGCGGCATCGCCGTTAAGGTCGTCCGGGCAGTAACCAGAAAACATTGATGGGAGCACCGCATGCTGAGAGGACGCGTCTTCTCCGGCGCACGGCCCACTGGCAAACAACATCTGGGCAACTACCTGGGGGCCATCCAGAATTACGTGGCACTGCAGGCCGACTACCAGTGCATCTACTGCGTGGTGGATCTGCATGCCCTGACCACCCTGGCGGACACGGAACAGCTCCGGGAAAACATTAAGGAAATGGTTTTGGACTGGCTGGCCGCCGGCATTGACCCGGAGAGAAGCATCGTCTTCGTGCAGTCGCACGTTCCCCAGGTTGCGGAGTTGCACGTGCTCCTGTCCATGGTGACGCCCATGGGCTGGCTCACCCGCTTGCCCACCTTCAAGGAGAAGGTTCGCCAGCAGCCGGATAACGTGAACTATGGCCTTCTGGGCTACCCGGTGCTCCAAACCGCGGACATTGCCCTGTACAAGGCTGACACCGTCCCAGTGGGCGAGGATCAGCTCCCCCATTTGGAGTTCGCCCGGGAGATCGTCAGGCGTTTCAATTATTTCTTCGGGCCGGTGCTGGTGGAGCCCCAGGCCAAGCTCACCCAGGTGCCGCGAGTGATGGGCATCGACGGCGTTAACAAAATGAGCAAGAGCCTGAATAACCACATCGAGATCTCCGCCTCGCCCGAGGAGATCAAACACCTGGTGATGAAAATGGTCACCGACCCCCAGCGCCGCTACCGCACGGATCCTGGCCGCCCCGAGGTGTGTAACGTTTACTCGCTGCACAAGATCTACACCGCCGATCGGCTGGAAGAGATCGGTCAGCGCTGCCGGGCTGCCCAGATCGGCTGCGTGGAGGACAAGCACATCTTCGCTAAGCGGCTCATCGACGCCCTTGCCCCCTTCCGGGAGCGCCGGGCTGCCTTCGCCGTCAAACCTGGGTATGTGGAAGAGGTGCTCGGGGATGGTGCCCGCCGGGCTCGGGCCATCGCCCAGGAGACCTTGGGCCAGGTGAAGGAGGCCATGAAGCTGGTCTAGCTAGCTTCTGGCCTGTACCTCGGCGCACCGAGCAACACTGCCCCAAAAATGTTTTTGGTTCCTCGCTATTTTATGTGGGTAATGGGTCTGTTAGAATAAGCATATCACTCTCCTGAAGGAGGCCTTCCATTGCGCCTACAAGATATATTCGAAGCAGCCCTGGGCCTGCCCTCTCCGTGGGA
>JBFMCB010000099.1:0-11238 GCA_040754915.1 Chloroflexota bacterium
CGGCGGAACCCCAGACGACACTGCGGCGGACTATCTGGAGAAAGGTCCTATTGGCCCCAATGATGGAATGCTGAGTACACGGGTGACATCATTTGCTTCCTTCCTCGAGCGATGGCTTGAACGCAAGGTGGCGATCTATCATGGCGGCATGGAGAGTGATAGCGGTGCGCCGGGGGAAAAGGATGCGCACAATAGTAAGATTGGCGAACCGTTAGAGAATAAGCCTTTCGGTGATCTGAGCGGCCGCACTCGGCAAGGCGAGCAAGAGGCCTTCATCGAAGGACGGCGAGACATTATGGTTGCGACTAAGGGTTTCGGCATGGGGATTGACAAACCCAACATAAGGCTGATCCTTCATCGTACGCCCACGGCGAACCTGGAGGCGTATGCCCAAGAAGCGGGACGGGCCGGACGCGACGGCGAATTGGCAACTGCTGTTCTATACTACAGCCCCGATAGTCCTGTAGAAAATGCTGACGAAGATGATGAGAGGGGTAAACGTACAACCATCTGGTCGGATGTTGACGTCCAGAATTACTTCCTCAGCCAGCGGTACGTCCGGCGCCAGGATATCATAATCATGCGGGCATTCTTGCGAACCGTGCGGCGCAGATTGGAAGTTCATCACAAAGATGGTGAGGGGGTGGACAGATACCTCTACTTTACCAATGATGAAGCGATGGCGTTCTTCGACCAATGCGCCCGGGAACCGGGCTTGGCCGGCTTGGATACCGCCTATTCCTGGCCGGAGTTTGAGGAGCGGAAACGAGGACGTCGTGAGTCTGATGAGCACCGCAACATCTTAGATAAGGGTCACGAGTACGCGGAAAAGACAAAGTACCTCAAACGTATTCTTTCCGTCTTGTATTGCATCCGGCCCAACGTCCAGGGTATGGCAAACCGTTTGGCCTTTCTTGAAACCTTCCAAGAAACAGGCGCCCGCATTCGCGAGCCTGAGGTCGTTGACTGGGTTGGCATAAGGGACTCCAATGCCTATTTTGGCCGAATCTTACGGGACAGAGAAGTCAGTCGTGAAGAGTTCGAGGCTGCCATTCGGGGAGACGACCTATTGGCTCTTGCCCGGCGGCTTGCCATGCCGCTCAAAGAGTTGACACAGATGCTTGGCGACATTAAGTACTGCGAGGGGCAGTTCGACAAAAAAGGGCGATGGCGGAGCGATCTATTGGATTTCTGGCACATTGAGGCCCCCAAGTTTGGCCCGGCGAAGGGGCTGAATAGTTTGAGAGAATGGCGCGACTACGCTGGCGCGCGGACTCGTGCTTCGAAGATGGCGTGGGATCGGGCCAAGAAGCGCGGATGGCACCAGCCGATACTTGATGATTGGTTCTACTGGCCTGAACTTAACAAACCAGCTGGATGGGAAGTGCTGCTTGGACCAGCATTCGAGAAGAAGGATTTCGGGAAGTACCTGGAAGCGTTCATGCGGTTGCACGATGAGCGCGAGCGAAATGACTGGGCATCGTACTACCGGCTGCTCACGGACTACGTCGGGGTTAATGAAGATGGGTCCATCCCTTCTGGCGCGCAGCCAAAGAGATGCTTACGCGCTGTCATGCTGGGCTACCTGAAAAGCTACGAGGTTATCAGTGGCCCCAGCTGCCTGAGTTGCAACGTTTGCGTGCCCGACGAGCGGTTCGATCAGTATACTGTGGAGGAACGGAAGAAGGTGGTGGTGCGAATCGGCCCTGAGACAGAGAAGCTCCTCGATGAGACTGAGAGTTGTGCCCAAATCATCCCATCTGAGCCTCTCATTGCTGCCTTATTTGCTGCTATTGGGAAGGGGGAGGCAGAGGGCCGCTCGATTATCCAATACGTTGCAGGTTGGTCAGGGCGATTGCTTCAAGACAACCCGGAACACAGAGCAGCACTGTGGATACGTCTCAAGATGATGATGGAAGGTCTTATCGAACTGCAATCTCGAGAATTCATTGCCAATGCGAAGAGGCTAGTCCAGTTGGCTTCAGATGCTGAGGCGTCCGATGTTTGGCCGTTGCTGGCAAGCGCGCATGAAGTAGTGCCTGGTGACTCGGAAATCTATAAGATGCAGGCAGATCTATGTCATCGCCTGGGTCTTTTTCCAGAAGAGGTGAAGGCTTGGAGGGGAATAATCAGCCTATCGAAGGAGAGCTATGGGGTTGATGCCGAGCTCCTGCGTAAGGTGTATGAGCGATTGAGCTCTCTCTACGCCCCACGTGCCGTCCTAGCCAACCTGGATTTCTACAATGATTGCTTACTTCATCTGGCACGCTTGAGCCGCAACACCTCTGAAGCTCAGGACCGCTACGCGGCACTGGTGCGCGATTGGAACTGGAAGCAACTGATGACGGAGATAGACAACTGTGTTTCCGGAAATCAGTCTTCGCTCCCAGCTTTAGCAGGTCTCGTGTGTGCCTGGGCATCGTCCTTTGACAGCAAGACGCGTTCCGTTCAGGTGACATCATACTTGGTTGCTGAAGGTGACTTCTTGATCGAACAAGCTACCGACGCGGACCTGCGGCTACTCGTCCAGCGGTTTGGGTTCTTTCCTATGGCCGCAGAGCCTAAGCTGGCTGATCGTCTCGCTAAGCTGCTGTCTGATAGCGAAAGGGATGCCCAGCAGCGATACGTAGAGTCTTGCCTGAACGCTGTCGCGAATGGCGTTGATATCCCCGATCGACTGTTGGCCGCCGTCAACCGCGTGCTCTTTTCAGGGCAAACTGCTTCCACTATCAAGTTGCTGGCTCCCCGTGCGCACCATGAGGCGAGTATGTCGAGAATCCTCATGGTACTGGCGCGGCGATTCCGTCCCACGTCAGCAACTGAATTGTTCGGATGGCTCAACGCATTTCCTCTTAGCTTGCACCTGAGCGCCTCGCCCGAAGCGGTCCAGAATGTTCTCCAATCTGCTGCTCAGGAGCCGGTAGCCTCGGAGTTGTCCAAAGAGAAGTTATCATTGGTAGCCGCGTCAGTGCTTGACTCTTTGCAAGAAATCGTGAGTCACTTATTACGGCATGGAGACCCTAAAACCTACCCCCTTGAACGTATCCCAATGGACTACGCGAAGACTCGGCGCAATCTTGGGAATGCATGCGGCACACTTGCAGAGGTAGAGCCTGACGCTGCGAACTGCAAGAGGGCAATTGAGGCCTATGAGGAAGCGCTCAAAGTGTATGCTCTTGAGCATCTTCCCATAGATTATGCGAGGATTCAGAACAATCGTGCCATCGCATACCGCGTGCTTGCGAACAGCAAGAGGGCGATCAAGGCCTGGGAGAAGGCTCTTGGAGTTAGGACTCTCGCACGTTTCCCAATGGAATACGCTGCTATTCAGAACGATCTTGGGGACGCGTACCGGGTGCTTGCGGAAATGGAGGCTAAGGCTGACAACAGCAAAAGGGCGATCGCGGCCTATGAGAAAGCCCTTAAGGTCTATACTCTTGAACACTTCCCAGAGCAATACGCTACTACCCTGTGCAATCTTGGGATTGCCTACCGCACACTTGCTGAGGTAGAGGCCGGGGCTGACAATAGCAAAAGGGCGATCGTGGCTTGCGGGGAAGCCCTTAAAGTCTTTACACTTGAACGCTTTCCACTACAATACGCTAATGCTCAGACCAATCTTGGGGACGCGTACCGCACGCTTGCTGATGTTGAGGCCAAGGCTGACAACTGCAAGAGAGCGATCGCGGCCTACGACGAAGCCCTTAAGGTCTATACTCTTGAACGCTTCCCAGAGCGATATGCTACTACCCAGTGCAATCTTGGGATTGCCTACCGCACACTTGCGGAGGGGGAGGCTAAGGCTTGGAACTGTAGGAGGGCGATCGCGGCCTGCGAGGAAGCCCTTAAGGTCTATACTCTTGAACGCTTCCCAGAGCAATATGCTACTACTCAGTGCAATCTTGGGATTGCCTACTGCAAGCTTGCTGATGTTGAGGCCAAGGCTGACAACTGCAAGAGGGCGATCGCGGCCTGCGAGGAAGCCCTTAGGGTCTACACGCTTGACCGTTTCTCAGAGCAATACGCTACTACCCAGTGCAATCTTGGGATTGCCTACCGCACGCTTGCTGAGGTAGAGGCTACGGCTTGGAACTGTCGGAGGGCGATCAAGGCCTACGGGGAAGCCCTTAAGGTCTATACTCTTGAACGTTTCGTAGTGCAGTACGCTGCCGTTCAGGACGCACTTGTGGATGTACGTCACGTGCTAGCGAGGTGGAGCTAAGGCCGAGAACAGCAAGGGGGCGATTGTGGCCTACAAGGAAACCTTTAAGCTCTGTGCTCTTGAACGTTTCTCGACGGAATATGCTGCTACTCGGTAAAAGCTAGAGACTGCCTGCCGCACACTTGCGGAGGCGGAGGCTACTGAGAACCAAAGGCGCGTTGGGGACTACACAGAGGCCCTCAAAGCATTTACGATGGAAGGATTTCCAGAGGATCATCAGTCTGTAGAAGGCGAACTTAGAAAAATCCTTTGAATCTAGGGGCAGCGCACTCCAGGTGGCAGATGGCGGATGGCGGAGGGGATCAGTAGGAGAAAGTTTCGACGCCGAATGACTCCTTGGGCATCGCCCCAGCTTACTTTTCTTTCCCTTTGCCGTTAGGCAGCTGGCGGATCCTGACTTTACGCTCTTCCACGATGATTATAGAGCCTTCGATCTCGGAGGGAGGAACGGTGCTCAACAAGTTGGCCAGAAGCCTGTTGACCTTAGCTGGTGTGGCGTGCTCGAGACGAAGAATGATCACCGGCAAGCCCCAGATCGAAGGCATGGACAGCGTCATGGTCGAGGGTCTTGAGCAGAGAGACCGTTTGAGGGGAAGCGGGCATGTCGGCGATGAATTTCATGCGGGGGGTACTGCCTCTTCCCGGAGCGGGACGGTCCTCTCCCTGGTCAGCCAGGAGGCGTATTCGATAGACTGCCGGATATCTTCCTCTTCCAGGTACGGGTACGCCGCCAGGATCTCTTTTGTGGACATCCCGGCTGCGAGCAGGTCCAAGATGAGGTAAACAGGCACCCTCATCCCTCGGATGCAGGGCTGCCCGTGGTAGATCTTAGGGTCAATGGTGATCCTATCCAGCATGGAAGTCTCCTGGAAAGCCTGAGTGCACGCCCAATTATATCATATGCCCCCAGGCCGTCCGCAAAGGGGATTAGGAGAGAGACACTATCACGAAGGCTCTGAGACTTAGAGCGTTCCCTTGTGCCTTGAAGCCTTGGTGGTCCGATGCAGGGGACGGTTTGCAAGTTAGTGCCCGGACCGAGAGAGGGGTCGCAGAGGGCAGCAAAAAGGGTTAGGGGATAGCACTATCCCCTAACCCTGAGCAATTAGGCCGTGCCGAATCGGGCTTCAATGTACTTAACCGCATCCCCCACGGTGCGGATCTTCTGGGCATCCTCGTCAGAGATCTCGCCGCCGAACTCCTCCTCCAGGGCCATGATCAGCTCCACCAGGTCCAAGGAGTCGGCCTTCAGGTCCTCGCGGAAAGAAGCCTCCGAGGTCACCTGGGCTTCGTCTACGTTCAGTTGGTCCACGATGATCTTCTTCACCCGCTCGAACGCGCTTCCGGACATCTTTTCACCCCCTTCCCTGATCCCGTTTGTAATCGGCCAGTTGGGCTGCACCAACGCCGGTGTTGGTGCGCAAAACTCCGGGCTAGTATAGCAGCCTGTCGCAGGCTCGTCAAGACATTTACAAGATATTTACAAGTTTTGCTTGACAAAAGCGTCTCACCTTGTTAATATGGTTTTATCAGTCCAGCCATCTTGTTCTCAACCGGACTTTTGCCATTATGCCGTAATCCTTCACCACCACGCCAGGCTGGGCCGATAAAAATATCTCGATCCCACAGGATTCTTGCTTTTATGCCACAAATCCTGGATAAGGTCAATACCCCAGCCGACCTTCGAGG
This sequence comes from Chloroflexota bacterium, assembly GCA_040754915.1. GTDB lineage: Bacteria > Chloroflexota > DTOL01 > DTOL01 > JACQYG01 > JACQYG01. The sequence continues at coordinate 5,909 of JBFMCB010000099.1, forward strand.
CCTGAGCCTTAGGGACCTAAACCTGCTGGCGCAAGAGATCCGCCAGCTTCTCGTCGAGACGGTCAGCCAGACCGGCGGCCATCTGGCCTCCAACCTGGGCGTGGTGGAGCTGACCATTGCCCTGCACTCCACCTTCGAGAGCCCCAAGGACAAGATCGTCTGGGACGTGGGCCATCAGTGCTACGTCCATAAGCTCCTCACTGGCCGAAAGGATCGCTTCTCCACTATCCGCCAGTACCAGGGCCTTTGCGGGTTCACCGTGCGTGAGGAGAGCTGCCACGACGTATACGGAACCGGCCACGCCTCCACCTCGGTTTCGGCGGCCCTGGGCCTCGCCGTGGCCCGGGACTTAAGGGGAGGCGACGAAAACGTGGTGGCGGTCATCGGCGATGGGGCCATGACCGGCGGCCTGGCTTTCGAAGGGGTCAACAACACCGGGCAGTTGCAGTCCAGGCTCATCGTCGTCTTGAACGACAATGAGATGTCTATCTCCCCCAACGTGGGCGCCCTGGCCCGGTATCTGGATCGGCTCCGGGCGGACCCGCGCTACTGGCACGCCAAGGGAGACGTGGAACGGGCCCTGTCCAGGTGGCCCTTAGGCACCCTGGTGGCGGATGTCCTGAAACGGTTGAAGAACAGCTTCAAGGGCCTGGTGATCCACACCATGATCTGGGAGGAGCTGGGGTTCACCTATCTGGGACCGGTGGACGGCCACGACATCGGCCTCCTGAAAGAGACCCTCGAGTTGGCCAAGAAGATGGAGCGCCCAGTCCTGGTCCACGTAGTCACCAAGAAGGGCAAGGGCTATGAGCCGGCCGAGGAGGACGCGGTCAATTTCCACGGCTTGCCCCCGAACGGCACCAAGAAAGCCCTTGCTCCCACCTACACCAAGGTATTCGGCCAGACGGTGGTGAAGATGGCCCAACGGGACCCTCGGATAGTGGCCATCACCGCCGCCATGCGGGAAGGCACCGGGCTGGTGGATTTCGCCAAGGCCTTCCCCCACCGTTTCTTCGACGTGGGCATCGCCGAGGAGCATGCGGTCACCTTCGCTGCGGGCCTGGCCTCTCAGGGGATGCGCCCCGTCGTGGCCATCTATTCCACCTTCCTGCAACGTGCCTACGACCAGGTGATCCACGACGTGTGCATCCAGAACCTGCCGGTGATCTTCTGCGTGGACCGTGGCGGCATCGTGGGCGACGATGGTCGAACCCATCAGGGCACTTTCGATCTTTCCTATCTTCGGCATGTGCCCAACATGGTCGTGATGACACCCAAAGACGAGAACGAGCTGGTGGCCATGTTGTGGACTTCCCTGCAGGTCGAGGGCCCGGTGGCCATCCGCTATCCCCGCGGCGCCGGGGTGGGAGTCCCCCTGGAGGAAGAACCAACCCCCCTGCCCATCGGCAAAGCCGAGGTGCTGCGCCGCGGCCGCGACCTGGCCATCCTGGCGGTGGGGGTAAGCGTCTACCCAGCCCTGGCGGCGGCGGAGACGTTGAGCCTGGAGGGCATCGATGCTGCGGTGGTCAATGCCCGCTTTGTGAAGCCCCTGGATCGCTCCCTCATCGTGGGCCTGGCCAAGCATTTCAGGCGCATCGTCACCGTGGAGGAGAACGCCCTGGCCGGCGGCTTCGGCAGCGCGGTCCTGGAGCTCCTGGAGGAACGCGGGCTCACCGGAGTGAACGTGAAGCGCATTGGCCTTCCCGACGAGTTCGTGGAACACGGCACCCAGGAGATCCTGAGGAACAAGTACAATCTCACCAGCGAGGGGATCATCAAGCTGATCAGGAACTATTTCCCGGAGTTGAGGCTCATCTCCACGCCCGCGCCCTCGATGGAAGGAGAGAGCGCTCGCCACGCCTCCGCCAGGTTGCACAGCTAGTTGGCCCCTCCCAGGTTTCCTTTCCCGAAGCAACCTACCCGTAGCCACGACGTGCACGTCGTGGCTATTTGATTGAGTATATCGGTCCCCGAAGACGATGATCGACCAGCACCGCCAGCGCAAGCGCGAGCACCTGAGGATCGCCCTGGAGAAACCCGTGGAATTCCAGCGGGTCTCGGCCGGATTCGAGCGCTTCTCGTTCGTCCACTGCGCCCTGCCCGAGCTCTCCCTGGACGAGGTGGAGACTGGAATCTCCCTGTTTGGCAAGGCCCTAAGGGCTCCGATATTCATCTCGGCCCTCACCGGCGGCACGGCCGAGGCCCAGGAGATCAACCGCCGTCTAGCCGGGGCTGCCCAGGAACTGGGCCTGGCCATGACCGTCGGCTCCCAGAGGGCGGCCATCGAAAACGAGGCCCTGGCCTCCACCTATCAGGTCCGCGATGTGGCGCCGGACATCCTGCTCTTTGCCAACCTGGGGGCGGTGCAACTGAACTACGGCTATGGCCTGGGGGAATGCCGCCGGGCGCTGGAGATGATCGGGGCCGACGGGTTGGCCTTGCACCTCAACCCGCTACAGGAGGCCTTGCAGCCGGAGGGCAATACCGATTTCCGGGGGCTCAAAGAGAAGATCGCCGCCGTCTGCCGCGGCCTGGCAGTGCCCGTTCTGGTGAAAGAGGTGGGCTGGGGCATCTCCGGCCAGGTGGCGGCGCTGCTGGACGAGGCCGGCGTGGCTGGTTTCGAGGTGGCCGGGGCGGGCGGCACCTCCTTCAGCGCCATTGAGATGCACCGTATCAAGGACACGGCCAGGCGCCAGGTAGCCCAGGCCTTCGCTGACTGGGGGCTTCCCACCGTGGAGTGCATCACCATGGTACGCGCGGCCACGCCGTCTCGGCCGCTCATCGCCAGCGGCGGGGTACGTAGCGGCGTAGATGTGGCCAAGGCCCTGGCCCTGGGAGCCGACGCCGCCGGCCTGGGCCTGCCGCTCTTGAAGGCCGCCTCCTCGTCCCGCCAGGCAGTCGTGGACTACCTGAAAAGGCTGATCCATGAGCTTCGCCTGGCCATGTTCTGCACCGGGGCCCGGACCATCGCCGAATTAAAGGGCCGCCCCCTGGTCAAGGCCTGGCCCTGGTAGCAGGTCTTGCCGGGGCCCACGGCAACAAGGAGCATTGATTGGACGTTCAAGCGATCTTGGAGCGTTATCAAGCGCTCATCGCCGCCGAGCTGCAGACGAGCATTCCTTCGGGCCAAGTTGGGCTGGCACGCTTCTACGACATGATGCGCTACCATCTGGGCTGGTTGGACTCGAGCTTCCAGCCAACAACCGCGGATCCGGGCAAGAGGCTCCGCCCCACTCTGTGCCTCTTGACCTGCGAGGCCGCCGGTGGCGAGGTGGAGCGGGCGGTCCCGGCGGCCGCGGCGCTGGAATTGATGCACAACTTCTCCCTCATTCACGACGACATCGAGGACCAGAGCGAGGAACGGCGCCACCGACCCACCGTCTGGAAGAACTGGGGGGTTGCCCAGGCCATCAACACCGGTGATGGCATGTACATCCTGGCCAGCCTGGCCCTCCAGCGCTTGAGCCAACGGGGTGTGCCGGCCGACGTCGTGTTGGCCACGGTCCGGGTCTTCGACGAAACCTGTCTTGAGCTCTGTCAGGGGCAGTATCTGGATCTGAGCTTTGAGACACGCAACGACGTCACCGTAGCCCTATACCTGGAGATGATCCGGGGGAAGTCTGCGGCGCTCTTCTCCGCCTGCACCCACATCGGCGCGCTCCTGGCCAGCCCCGACCCGGCCCTGGTCGCCGCCTACCGCCGCTTCGGCCTGAACCTGGGCCTGGCCTTTCAGATCGTGGACGACATCCTGGGCATCTGGGGCGACCCCGCGCTCACCGGCAAATCCGTGGCCTCGGACGTTATGAGCAAGAAGAAGACCCTGCCTCTCTTGTACGCCCTGGAACAGGAGAAGCGGGTTGGTGGCACGGACATCTCCGAGATCTACCGCCAGGACCGCATCAGCGAGTCCCAGGCCCGCAGGGTGGTGGAACTGCTGGATCGGGCCGAGGCCAGGGCCTACTGCCAGGCGGCGGCCAATAGCTACCTCAAAGAAGCCCTGCGAGAGCTGGACCGCACCGGGCGAGACAACCGGGCGCAGCAAGAGATGCGAGAGATATCTCGCTTCCTGGTGGAGCGGGCCTACTGACCGGCCTGGAGGTCACTCCCCCAGCTTTCGGGTGCGGTAGAAGAACACGGCCATGGCGTAGAGCACTCCCATGATCGGCACCCCGAAGAATGCCCCCCAGACGCCGGCCACCTTTATCCCCACCAGGACCGCCAGAAACACCAGGAGCGGATGAATCCCCAACGCCTCGCCCATGATCTTGGTGCCCAGCACGTTGACCACGATCTGCTGGTAGATGAACAGGATGAGGAAAACGGCGATGCCGGTCGCCGGAGCCTGGATCAAGGCGATGGCCATGGGGATGATGAGGGCGATCAGTGGACCTATGAACGGTATCAGCATCAAAAGGCCGGCGGCCACGCTGGCCACCAGGGCATATCCCAACCCCGCCAGCCACATGACCAGGAGCGTGCCAGCGGCGTAGATGAGCGCCTGAAGCAGTTGGCCCCGCAGGAATCCCCCGAAGGTCTTGCTCACACTGTCAGCCAGGAAAGTGGCCTCGGTCTTGTGCCCCTTCGGCACCAGGGCCAGGACCTGCTTGGCGATGGTCTCCCCGTCCAGCATCAGATAAAAACTCAAGATCAGGATCAGGAGCAGGTTGAACACCACCGAGGCCACGCCGGCGGCGATGGTCAGGGTGTTCTGGACGATGGTGGTGCCCAGGGACTGGATCTGGGAGGCCACGTTCTCCCACCGGTATACCGTGGACAGGTCCACCGGGATGCCCCGGCTGGTCAATTCGACCTGCAGGCGACCCACCCAGTCCGGGAGCTGCTGAGCGTAGGCTGGCAGAGCGCTCCCCAATTGCGTTAATTGAGCCACGACCACCGGCACGGCAATGATGCCGGCCGCCACCAGGATCACCAGCAGGCCCAGGTATATGGATACCACCGCCAGGCCGCGGGGAAGGCCTCGGCCCTCCAGCCAATCGGCCATGGGGTCCAGGATGAAGGCCACCAGCCACGACAGGAAGAAGAGAAGGATGATGTCGGAGAACGCCTGGGCCACGTTCCAGGCCCAGGAAGCGAGCCACAGGACCGCCGCCAGGACTATCAGCACTGCCGCTGCCATGAACCAGCCATTTTTCTCCATCCAACTCACCCCTTACTAGAAATGCGGCCGAGGACCCCACCGCGGAGATGTTCTAAGTCGTGTCAAGGGTTTGAACCTTAAGATTCGCATATGGTGTGCAACTCACGCGGGTCGTGCAGGGTGCGCCATACCCGCCTCGGCTTGGACGACACTTGACGGACGGCATAGCGCT
>JBFMCB010000100.1:0-11231 GCA_040754915.1 Chloroflexota bacterium
TGCTAAAACATGGCTAAGGCGCCTTAGCCCTGATGTCCTGGAGTTGAACACCCTGATGTCCTGGAGTTGAACTCCAGGACATCAGAGAAAGAAGCTGGACAAGCAGAAGCCCCTCACTAAATGCACAGTGAGGGGCTTCTGTTTACCTGGCACGGGAAGCGCCCGTCATTTCTGGGCAGCCTCGCGTTCCTTTTTGGCCTGTTCGATGATCCCCTGGGCAATGTGGCCCGGGACCTCCTCGTAGTGGGCGGACTCCATGCTAAAGATGCCCCGGCCCTGGGTGATGGAGCGCAGGTCGGTGGCGTATCTCTGTACCTCCGCCAGCGGCGCCTGGGCGGAGATGACGCTCAGGCCCGACTTCGGCTCCATCCCTAAGACCCGGGCCCGCTTGGAGTTCAGGTCACCGATAACGTCGCCCGTGTATTGCTCCGGGACGGTTATCGTCAGGTTGACGATGGGCTCCAGGAGCACGGGCCGGGCGTTGGGATCGCTCATCCCTTTTCTGATCGCTCCGATTGCCGCCAGCTTGAAAGACATCTCCGATGAGTCCACCGGGTGATAGGACCCATCGTACAGGGTGACCCGCAGGTCAGTGATCGGATAACCGGCCAGTTGGCCTTCTAAAAAGGCCTCCTTAACGCCCTTCTCCACTGCCGGGATATAATTCTTGGGCACTGCCCCGCCCACCACACGCTCCGCGAACTCCACCCCGCTGCCTCTGGGCAGCGGCTCCAGCTCCAGAAACACGTGGCCGTACTGGCCGTGGCCGCCGGTCTGCTTCTTGTGCCTGTACTCCGCATTGACCTTGGAGAGGATCGTCTCTTTATACGGGATCTTGGGCACGGACAGGGTTACGTCTACGCCGAATTTGCGACGCATGCGCTCCGCGGCGATTTCCACGTGGGATTCCCCCATCCCGGCGATGAGTGTTTCAGCGGTATCCGCCTGGCGCGTGATGGAAATGGTGGAGTCCTCCTCGGCCAGGCGGGCCAACGCCGCCCCCAGCTTATCCAGGTCGGCCTTGGTCTTCGGTTGAACGGCCGCCGTAAAGGATGGCGCCGGGAACTCTATACCTGGGAGAAGCACCGGGTGATCCTTGGTGCAGAGGGTGTTGCCCGTGGCGGTTTCGGCCAACTTGGCCACCGCTCCCACCTCGCCTGCTCCCAGTTCCACCACCGGCTCCTGGCTCTTGCCATGCAGCACGAAAAGCTGGCCGATGCGCTCCTCGGTATTCCGGGTTGAATTGTATACCCGGGAATCGGAGTGGATGGTGCCGGAGTAGACCCGGAAGTAGGTCAACTTGCCCACGTAGGGGTCGGCCGTGGTCTTGAAAACCAGCGCCGCCAGGGGTAGGGTTGACCTGGGTTCCAGCGCCTCGTCGCGGCCGGTGGCCAGGTTGCGGGCTAGGGCCGGAGGGGTGTGTAGCGGGGACGGTAGATAATCGACTATGGCCTCCAGGAGCGGCGGGATCGCCTTGTTAGCGATGGCTGTGCCACAGAGGACCGGGACAACCTTCGCCGCCAGGACGCCGGCCCGGAGGCCCCGGGCGATCTCGGCCTCGGTCAGCGGCTCGCCCTCCAGGTACTTGATGATCAACTCGTCATCGGTCTCCGCCGCCGCCTCCACCAGCTTCTCCCGTGCCGCCTCGGCCTGGGCCTTCAAGTCCTCGGGCACCGGTGCCTCTTCTCCCTTGGGGCCCACATAGGCCTTCATGCGCACCAGGTCAACGACCCCCTTGAAGTTCTCCTGGGACCCAATGGGAAGCTGGATGGGGACCACCGACTTGCCGAATCTGGACTGAAGTTGCGCCAGCGCGCGGTGGAAATCGGCGTTTTCGCGATCCATCCGGCCGATGAAGGCCAGCCTGGGCAGCTTGCGTTCGTCGGCGTATTTCCACACCAGCTCTGAACCCACTTCGACCCCGGCCACGGCGCAGAAGACGATGATAGCGGCGTCCACAACCCGCGTGGTCTCCTTCACCTCGCCGACGAAATCGGCATAGCCAGGGGTGTCGATCAGGTTGATCTTGTTGCCTTTCCATTCGATGGGCAAGAGGGAGAGATTAACCGATATATGGCGCTTGATCTCCTCTGGGTCGTAGTCGGAAACCGTGGTGCCCTCCTCAACCCTGCCCAGGCGGTTGATGGCACCGGAGGCGAAGAGCATGGCCTCGGCCAGTGAGGTCTTCCCGGCACCGCCGTGGGAGAAGAGCCCTACGTTTCGCAATCGCTCAGTGGTGTACGATTTCACCCCAACCTCCTCAAATTGACTGCCCGCACGACCGACGGACGGCCGCGGGGCATTATAGCATAGAGGCGCACCCCTGGCAATTCAACAGGCCTAGCCCGCCAGGGCCGCGCCGCGGTTATGCGAGATCACCCTGATCTCTCGGGGTGAGAGGGCCTCCTGGAAGATCTGAAGTGCCCGATGTGGGTCGGCCTTGCCGCAGGTGAAGATGTCCAGGGCCAGGAAGTTGCGTTCAGGATAGGAGTGGAAGGAGATGTGCGATTCGGATAGGAGCGCGAAGCCGGTGACCCCACCGCCGCGTACCCGTTGCGTCGAACTAAGGTCCGCTGGGAAGCGGATCAAATAGGGCTCGGCTATCAGGTGGAGCCCACTGACCACTGCCGCCCGCACCAATAGGTCCTTCAGGAACCTTTCATCGGTCATGAGCCTTGAATCTACCCCGTACATATCGGCCAGGAGATGTTTTCCGAGCACTTCGACTCCTCCCTGGATAACGGCATACTGCCGGCTTAGCGAGGGTGCCATTTGGCCCAACCTTCCAGATAATACCACAGGAGCGGCGACTCGTTCAAGGTATTCACCGCCACCGGCACCTCGGCGGTGTCCGCATCGAAGGAGAACATGCCATTCAAAACGCTCGACGACAGGAAGCGCACCGGAACGGCGATCCGAACGTTTTCTACGTCGGGCTCCACGTTGGAGGCCAGGGCAAAGCCCCAGTCTCCGAAGGAGGGCACGTAGACGTGATAGGGCTTAACATAAAGTCCAACGTCCCGCAGGGTGTGGACCACCGACCAATAGGCCTTCCGCACGAAGTAAGGCGAGGCGGCCTGGGTCGCCAGCATGCCGCCGGCGGCCAGATGTCGGGCCGCCAGGCCGTAGAACTCCCGCGAATACAGCTTGGCCAGGTTTTCGTTCCTGGGGTCCGGCAGGTCGATGATGATGGCCTGATACAGGCCAGAGGTCTCCTCCAGGTACTTGTAGGCATCCTGATTGACGATCTTGACCCGGTGATCTCGGAGGGAGCCCCGGTTTAGTTCAGCCAAAAGGGGGTACCGGGCCGAGAGGGAGGTCATCTCCCGGTCGATGTCCACCAGGGTGATGCTCCGGACGTCGGGATACTTGAGCACCTCCCGGGCGATGAGCCCGTCTCCGCCGCCCAGAACCAGGATGCCCTCTCGGGAGCGGGCCAGGGAGAGGGCCGGGTGCACCAGGCTCTCGTGGTACCGATACTCGTCGGTGGAGCTGAACTGCAGGTTTCCGTCCAGGAAAAGCCGGAGGTCGTCCTTCCATTTGGTGATGACGATGCGCTGGTACGGCGTTTGCTGGGTGTACAGGATCTCGTCCTGGTAGAGGTGATGCTCGAAGAGGGAGGTGATCTGGAGGGAGTAGAAGAAGCCGGCCAGGAGCAGCCCCGCCGAGGATGCCGCGGCCAGAGCCAGATGCCAACGGGTCCGCAGCGTCCTCCAGAAGACTTGTAGATTTAGGGCCACCACGGCCAGGTTGAACAGGCCGGTCAAGAAGGCAGTCTTCAGCAAGCCGAAATTCGGCAACAGGACCAACGGGAAGGCCACCGAGGCCACCAGGGCCCCCAGGTAGTCGAAGGAGAGCACGTTGGCCAGGGTGTCCTTGAGGGTGCCATAGCGCTTGGCGATGCGCGCCACCAGGGGGATCTCCAGCCCGATGAGGGTGCCCACAGTGACGATGATCATGACCATCACCAGCTTGTAGACTTCTTTGAGGGTGGAGAAAATGGCGAAGAGCGCGGCGGCGGAGGTACCGCCCACCAGACCGATGGCGATCTCCACGACCATGAACTGAGTCAGGAGGTCACCCCGGAACCTTTTGGACAGGTATGAGCCCAGTCCCATGGCCGTCATGAACAGGCCGATGGTGATGGAGAACTGGTAGATGCTGTTGCCCAAAAGGTAGGAGGAGATGCTGCCGACCAAGAGCTCGTACAAGAGCCCGCAGACGGCGATCACCATTATTGAGGTGAATAGCGCCCCAACCTCGCGCTTGTTTTGATCGATTAGGTCCATCCTTTAAGCCGAAAGGGAACAGGCCAATTTGGCCTGTTCCCTTAGCAAATGTCCTGGAGCCTCAGGCGGCCGCTACTTGCCGCCGGTGAACCCCCCGCCGGTAGAGGTGCGACCAGCGGGGCTGCCGATGCGCACTGAGGGCCCCCGTTGGTAGCCGCCGGTGCTGGGTCCCGTGCCGACGGAGGGGCTGATGATGCTGCAGGCCACGCACAGGAAAACGATGACCAGGAGGATCACGATGATCACGATGATGGAGGCGCAGGAGAGCGGCCTGCCCTTGCGGCCCCGGGACGGCGGTGGGGCGACCGCGGCGGCCTCGGCCTGGCCAAAGGCCTCCATCACCTCGCCGGAGGAGAGCTGGCGTCCCTTGTAGAACTCGATCTCCTTCTCGGACCACTCGATGCTGTACTTGCCACCGTTCTCCCTGGCATCCAGATAGCTGATGGTTTCGCCGAGGCGTGCCTTCCAGGTGAGCTCGCCCTCTACGTAGTCGATGCGGGCCCGGCCCACCTCTTTCACCTGAGCCTTGCGGCCCTCGGGCCGGATCGTGTCCCCCTCTTCCAGCCCCCGCGGGTCCGTGGGCTCGGTGGGAGTGAAGCTCTCCCAGAGGGTGATCTCCTCTTCGCCCTCGGTGAGCCACTTGTAGCGGCCCTCCTCGGTCATGAGGAGCCACTCGTCCCAGAACCAGGGATCCTCCCGATAGCGCACCCGGCCGATGATCTGGTACTTCTCGCCCTGGAGGGTGCCTTCCATCCCCAGGCGCAGCCAGGAACGGGGTGGGGCAGCGTCTTTCAGCGCCCGGCCGATGACCGCGTACTGCGGATCCGTCAGGTCCAGTTGTGCCCCGCAGTGCTGGCACACCAGCACCTTGGCCTTGAGGGCGTTTTTGATCTCCAGGCTGGCGCCGCAGCTCGTGCAGGCCAGCATCTTGGTTTGCAATGGCATGGGCACCTCCTGTGACTACCTGGCCTCTGCCAGCGAGCCCTAAACCTGAAGGTCGTGAAACTCCAGGGGTTCGCCGGTGGAGAGGTGGATGCCACCCCGGGTGATGACGAGGCGGATGGCCTTCCCCCCAGCGTTCCCGTCGATGTATTGGATCTGCTCGCCGGGTCTGGCGGCGAACGATATCTCCCCCTCCGCCCCGGCCACCGAGCCGGTCCCCTTCTCGGTGATGAACACGCGCATCTGAGACACCGGCACCACACTGCCGACCGCTATGTCGTCGTAGGGGGGCAGCGGGGAGGTGAGCCTGGTCTTGAAGACCAGGGTGTATTCGCCCTCGTCTTCCTCCAGCCAACCCACCTGGCCGTCGTCGAAGCGAAGGAACCATTCGTCCCAGAAGCCGCCCTCATAGTTATAGCGCACACGGCCCAGGGTCTTGAAGCGACGCCCGCGCACCGTGCCGGCCTTCCCCAGGACTAGACGGGAGCCGTAGTCCACCAGCTTGGCCGTCTTGCCGGTGGGGTCTACGGCGTCGTTGTGGATGTAGAGCGTCTGCCCGCAGTACTGGCACACCACCAGGGTGGTGAAGCGGCTTTCCACCTCGATAGGTGCGCCACAGGCGGCGCAGTTCAGCGTTCTCTCAGCCATAGCCCCTCTTGACGTTAAAAGCGCCAACGTTCATTAGTTAGCCCTTGATCGCGCCGGCGATGATGAGCGCGATCCCCAATAAGAAAGCGCCCACCGAGACTGCGACGGCCACGTTTTTGTCCTCGAAGATGGCCTTGTTCATGTCGGTGGGAGTGAGGAGATCGAAGACCTTGTAGGCGGCGAAGAGAAGGATGATCCCCACAATGGCGTAGAACATGCTGACCAGGAAGATGCGAAACTCGGTCGCCAACCACTTGATCAATTCTTCCATCGGTTCGTCCTCCCTTTCGTGATCGTAATACGGGGGCCGGGCCTCCAGGTTGCCACGCCGTGGGCGTCACCGTGGCTAGTATAGCATCGGAACCCCAGGGTGTCAATGTGCTCGCCCCGTTCTGGCCCCTGGGCGACGACTGTGCTATAATCGAGCCCACAATTGGAGGTTGGAAGTTGGAAACGCAGGTCATCGGCATGGCTCTGGCCCTTGTGGCCGCTGGCGCCGACGTGGTAGGGGGTTACCTGACGGTGCACGGCAGGGGCCTGGCGCGGCGGACACTCCTGTACATCATGGGCTTGGGGGCGGGGTTCATGCTGGCGGCGGCGGTCCTGGGCCGGATGCCCGAGGCCGTGGCCCAATCGCCGGGGACCGCCGTCTTCATCGTGATCGGCTACCTGATCATCTTCGTCTTCGAGAACCTCTTTGCCACCCACGCCCACGAACCACAGGAGGATCACGTTGGGGGTTCCCACGCCCTGGTGGGGGAATTGTGTTGTGACGAAAGCCTGATCACCAGGCGCGCGAGCTATGCGGCCCTGGCCGGCCTCCTGGTGCACACCTTCTTCGACGGTGTGGCCATCGCCGCCGGGTTTCAGACCCGCAGCTCGGTGGGGGTGATCATGTTCCTGGCGGTGTTTCTGCACAAGATCCCCGAGGGCCTGAGCATGTCCACCATCATGCTGGCCGCCAATCGCACCCGGTCCTTCGCCTTCGCCTCGGCGGTGGCCATCGCCGCCAGCACGGTGCTGGGCGCTGTGGCCACCTTCGTCGTCGGTGAGCTGGACCCTTCCACGACCAGGTACGCCCTGGCCCTGGCCACCGGCACGCTCATCTACATCGCGGCCTCGGACCTCATCCCCACCACCAACCCCGCCCGAACCAAGTGGGTCGTCCCTTTTGTGGTGCTGGGCACCGTGTTCTACTACCTGACGTGGCAGGTGCTGAGGCTTTTCGGTTTGGAGTGAAGGCCGATGAAAGAGCAGGGAGCGGATAGCAGCTAGCAGCTAGCAGATAGCTGCTAACGGCTCCCTGCTAGCTGCTAATCGGGCGGAGCTAGTCGCCGGGCAGGGCCAGGGCCGCCTCCATGATCTTCTTAGCCGCCGGCGCCGCCTCTTCCGAGCCGTAGCCGGCGAACTCCTTGATCACGGCGATGGCGAGGCGGGGGTCCTCGGCCGGGGCGAAACCGATGAACCAGGAGTGGGGCCGGGCCTTGAAGTCGCCCGACTCCGCCGTCCCCGTCTTGCCTCCCACCTTGACCCCTTTGATCTGGGCCTTACTGGCCCAACCGCTATCCACGGAGTAGACCATGATGGCTTTTGCTTGGGAGGCGGCTGCCGGGGACACCGAGATGCGCCAGATCCGCGGGACCGTAGTGGCCAGGACCTGCCCTTCCCTGCTCTGCACGCGGTTCACCAGGTGAGGCCGGGGCATGGCGCCGTTGTTGGCTATGGCCGCCGAGATCAAGGCCATTTGCAGTGGCGTGATGGCCAGCTCGCCCTGGCCGAAGGCAGTGGAGGCCAGGGCGTAGAAGCGCTCCTGGCCGAAGAAGTAGTCCGGCCGGCGGTAGGCACGGGAGACCTCGGTTGGTATCTCCAGCGGGAGGGCCTCCTCCAGGCCGAAGCGTCGGGCGTACTCCAGATAGGTGTCCGGGCCCATCTTGAGCCCGATCTCCGAGAAGGCTACATTACAGGACCAGGCGTAGGCGCCGGAGAGGTCGAAGGAGGACTTCCCCGGGTGGTTCTCGCATGAGACATAATCGTTCTGGTGCCAGGCCACCTTGTGTACGCCGCCGGGCGGCAGGAGGGTGTAGCTGAAGGGCGTGGTGGCCGTCACCACCCCCTGTTCCAGGGCTGCGGCCAGGGTGACGGTCTTGAACGTGGAGCCCGGCGGATAGAGCCCCTGGGTGGCGCGGTTCAAGAGCGGACGCGCAGGATCCGCCTTGATCTTCTCCCAGTCAGACTCGATGTTATTGGCGTCGAAGTAAGGGTGGCTGGCCATGGCCAGGATCGCCCCGGTGCGGGGGTTGAGCACCACCGCCGCTCCACTACCTTTGCCCAGGGCCGCCTCGACCACCTTTTGCAGCGCCAGGTCAACGGTCAGGACCACGTCGTCGCCGACCTGAGGGCGATGAAGGAAGCGGTCCCAAAGCTCCTGGGGGTTGGCCCGGGCTCGGCCGGAGAGGTGGCCGTCCTCCGCCGCCTCGATGCCGGCCGGGCCGTACCGGGAGCTCCAGTAGCCGATCACCGGCGAGAGGGGAGGGTAGGAATAAAAACGCTTGACATAACCAGCCTGATGTCCCGGAGTTGAACTCCGGGACATCAGGCTGCGGGCCAGTTCCTGGCCGGTCCGATCCAGTATCCGCCCGCGGGTTACCTTCTTCGCCTCCTCCACCGGCCGAGGGTTATCCTCCCTGGCCAGGAGCGTCGGCGCCCGAATTACCTGCCAGTAGAGCAGGGCCACGCTGACCAGGAGAAAGGCCAGGACGAAAAAACCGAAGAGGCCGCCGATGTTCCTTCTCATTTAGGCTCCTTGGAAACCAGGAGCAGCAAGCCCACCAGGATATAGTTGGTCACCAGGGAGCTGCCACCATAGCTGACGAAGGGTAGGGTGATCCCGGTCAGCGGGATGAGCTTAAGATTGCCTGCCAGGATGATGAACGTTTGCCAGGAGAGCACGATGGCCAATCCAGCGGCCATTAGCTGGTTGAAGGAATCCACCGCTTGCAGGGCGATCTTAAACGCCCGGTGGAATAACAAAAAGTAGAGGCCCAGTACGCCCAGGGCCCCAGCCAGGCCCAGCTCTTCGCCGATGGCCACGAAGACGAAGTCGGTATGAACGGCGGGGATGTATTCCGGATAGCCATAGCCCAATCCCGTGCCCAAAAGCCCCCCCGCCGCCAGGGCGATGAGGGCCTGGACGATCTGGTAGCCTCCCCGGGCCGTCTGGGACCACGGGTCGGCCCAGAGCTGGATCCGCTGGTGCACGTGGGCGAAGACCCGGTCGGCGACCAGGGAGCTCAGGAAGAATAGGCCAGCCCCGGCGAACAGGTAGCTGGCCCGGCCGCTGGCCACGAAGAGCATGGTCAGGAATATGCCGAAGAAGAGCGAAGCCGCCCCCAGGTCTCGCTGCCAGACCAGAAGGGCCATGGAAATAGCCCACATCACCAGGAAGGGCGCCAGGTAGTCCAGTGGTGGCAAGCGGAGGGGTCCCAGGCGGAGGCGAGACAGGGAGATCAGCTCCCGCTTTTCATCCAGGTAGCTGGCCAGGAATATCACTAGCAGGATCTTCAAGGGCTCTGATGGTTGAAAGCGAGCGGCCCCGAAGCCCAGCCATAGCCGCTCCCCGCTGCCATTGGGGTCGGTGCCGAAGACCAGGGTCAGGGCCACCAGCCCCAGGCCGGCCAGGGCCCAGAGATAGCGGTAGCGCTTCAGGATCGTGAGGTCGCGCCAGAAAGTAACCAGGACCAGCATCCCGGCCAGCCCGATGAGCACCCAGGCAAGCTGCCGGTCGGCCGAGCCAGGGGCCAGGCGCCGGACCATCAGCAGGCCCAACGAGTTCAGGGCCAAAACGATTGGCAGGAGCAGCTGGTCGCCGCGGAAGCCGATGGCCACCAGCCAGAGATAGGCCAGCGTGATCCCCCCCAGGAAGATCACGCCCGGGCGCGCCAATTCTCCGGGCTGCCCGGTTTTTACCAGGCCCAGCAGGGCCAGGCCCGTGGCGGTGAGAAGCCCCACCGTCACGAGCAAAGAGAGTTCTGTGACCCGCAGTCGCTGAAGCATCTTTGGTGCCGGGGCTCACTTCAAATACTTGCCGATGAAGAGGCTCAACTCTGCCTTGGTCTCGGCCGGGATGAGCTCAGGCCTGGTCATGATGGCATTCTCCAGGGCCCGAGCACAGGCGCAGGTACGTTCGCGGGGGATATGGGGAACCACGGCGGCGATGATGCGCTTGGCGGTATCTACGTTTTTGTGTAGGTTGGCCACCACCATCTCCACGGTAACCGCCTCGTGGGCCTCGTGCCAGCAGTCGTAGTCGGTGACGCAGGCCAGGATGGCGTAGCAGATCTCCGCCTCCCGGGCCAGCTTGGCCTCGGGGATGGCGGTCATGCCGATGACGTCAACGCCCCACTGGCGGTAGATGAGCGACTCTCCCTTGGTGGAGAACTGAGGCCCTTCCATGCAAAGATAGGTCCCGCCTCGGTGTGCCCGGGCTGATGTCCCGGAGTTCAACTCCGGGACATCTGAGGCTCGATACAAAAGATCGCTCAGGACGTTACAGAATGGCTCGGCAAAGGCTACGTGGGCTACGATGCCGCGACCGAAGAAGGTGCTGGGACGGATCCTGGTCCGGTCGAAGAGCTGGTCGGGTATCACTATGTCCAGGGGCGCGATCTCCTCTTTCATGCTGCCCACCGCGCTCACCGAGATGATCCACTCCACGCCCAGGCTCTTCAGGGCATAGATATTGGCCTGCACCGGCAGCTCGCTGGGCAGGAGGCGATGCCCGCGGCCATGCCGGGGCAAAAAGGCCACCCTCTCGCCGGACAAGGTCCCAACCGTGATGGCGTCGCTGGGCTCACCGAAAGGCGTGGAGACCTTCATCTCCTGTATGTCGGCCAGTCCTTCCATCTGATACAGCCCGCTGCCGCCGATGACGCCGATCCTGGCCTTGGTCATTTTCTCCTCCTCAAATATACTTGAGACTTCGCCCTGATGTCCAGGAGTTGAACTCCGGGACATCAGGAGGGGACATCAGGAGGCGCGCTCACAGCTTGGCCAAGAGCTTTATCCTCCCCAACTGGATCACATCGTCCGTCCCCACCGGAGTGGGTTGCAACACCAGCTCATCGTTGACCAGAGTCCCATTGGTGCTCTTGAGGTCCTCCACCCACCAGCGGCCGCGCCGAGAGTATAGGACGGCGTGTTTGGCGGAAACCGAGCCGTCGTCCAGGGCTATGGTGTTGGAAGGGTCTCGGCCCAAAGAGGTCACCGCCTCCAGGGCCAGGTGTTGGCCCACCCCCAGCCCCGTCTCCCCGCATTCCAGGACCACCAGCCTCCCCCCGGGGACATAGCTTGCCT
>JBFMCB010000101.1:0-11166 GCA_040754915.1 Chloroflexota bacterium
GCCGAGGCAGGACTGGTGGGCTTTTGGCAACGGGCATCATAGGTGGTATTGTGGAGAACCAAGATGAAGATCCGGAAAAACGACGAGGTCCAGGTGATCGCTGGCAAAATAGACAAGGAAGGCAAGTTCCAAAGGGGAAAAGTGCATAGGGTACTGGTGGCGGAAGACCGGGTGGTGGTCTCCGGCGTGCACATGATCAAGCGCCACACCAAGCCCCGCCGGGTGCGTACCCAGGCGGGGATCATCGAGCGAGAGGCGCCGATCCATGTCTCCAACGTGATGTTGGTATGCCCGAAGTGCAGCCGGGCCACCCGGGTGGGATTCCGCTTCCTGGCGGACGGAGCCAAGGTGCGGGTATGTAAACGGTGCGGCGAGATGATCGACAAGCAATGAGCATGACTACTGTTCGATGAGGAGAACCCGGTATGGCCAGGTTGAGGGATAGATACATTCAAGAGGTGGTCCCCGCTCTGATGCGGGAGTTCGACTACCGCAACGTGATGCAAGTCCCGCGGTTGCACAAGGTGGTGGTCAACATCGGCGTGGGCGAGGCTACCCAGAACGCCAAGGCCCTGGACGCGGCGGTCAAGGATCTGGCGGCGGTGTCCGGCCAGAAACCGGTGGTGACCAAGGCTAAAAAATCAGTGGCGGCGTTTAAAGTGCGGGAGGGTAATCCCATCGGAGCTACGGTGACCCTGCGGGGAATGCGCATGTATCACTTCCTGGACAAGCTGTTCAATGTGGCGCTGCCCAGGCACCGGGACTTCCAGGGGGCCTCCACCAAGTCGTTCGACGGCCGGGGCAACTACACCCTGGGGCTCAGGGAGCAGTTGGTCTTTCCTGAGATCGAATACGACAAGATCGATAAAGTCAGGGGCATGGAGATATCAATAGTCACCACGGCGAGGACCGACGAAGAAGCGAGGCGACTCTTGCAGTTGCTGGGCATGCCGTTCAAAGGCTAAACACCGGCACAAGCCGGCCAGGGCGGGGATCACTCGTCCCTGGCCCATCTCCAATCCGAGGGGGCAAACGTGGCGAAGAAGTGCAAGATCGAGAAGGCCAAGCGCAAGCCCAGGTTTAAGGTGCAGCAGCATAGCCGCTGCCATATATGCGGACGGCCAAGGGGATACATTCGGAAGTTCGGTTTGTGCCGGATCTGTTTTCGTCAATTGGCCTTGCGCGGCGAGTTGCCCGGGGTTACCAAATCGAGCTGGTAAGAGTGGAGTGTGTACATGAACATGACCGATCCCATCGCCGACATGCTGACGCGCATCAGAAATGGCCTCACGGCCAGACATACCTTTGTGTTAGTGCCTGGCTCCCGGATGAAGGTAGCCATCGCCAGGATCTTGAAGGACGAGGGATTCATCCGGGATTTCGAGGTTATACGGGATAACCCTCAGCGGACCATCAAGATCTGGTTGAAATATACCAATGGGAAAGAGCCCGTGCTCAGCGGACTAACGCGGGTGAGCAAGCCAGGGTTGCGGGTCTATAAAGGCAAGGACGAGATGCCGCGGGTTCAAGGAGGACTAGGGTTTGCCATCGTCTCTACCCCTCGCGGCGTGATGACCGAGCGCAAGGCCCGGAAAAACGGCGTCGGCGGCGAGATCCTATGTTACGTGTGGTAGGGAGGCGAAAGTGTCACGCATCGGCAGAATGCCGGTCATCGTCCCAATGGGCGTTGCCGTGGAGATCGCTGGCAATCAGGTGACGGTGAAGGGGCCCAAGGGAGTCATCACTAAATCCTTTCATCCCGAGATGTCCATAACCTTGGCCGAGGGCCAGGTCCGGGTCACTCGTCCCTCGGACGAGGGTTTCCATCGTTCCCTGCACGGCCTCACCAGAAGCCTTTTGGCCAACATGGTGCAAGGGGTTACGAAAGGCTTTCAAAAGGACCTGGAGATCGGCGGGGTTGGTTATAGGGCTCAGTTGAGCGGTGGCAAGTTGGTGCTGGCCCTGGGCTATTCTCATCCGGTGGAGATCGCTCCGCCCAGCGGCATCAGCTTTGCGGTGGAGGGCCAGAATAGAGTCTCGGTGATGGGCATTGACAAGGAGCTGGTGGGCGAGGTGGCGGCCAAGATCCGCCAGTCGCGCCCGCCCGAGCCTTACAAGGGCAAGGGCATCCATTATGTGGGCGAGCGCCTCCGCCACAAGGCGGGCAAGGCGGGCAAGGTGGGGGCCAAGAAGTAACTGGGGAAAGGGCATAGATGATCAAGCAATTTTCGCCGCGGAAGGCGCGGCTGAGGCGGCATCGGCGGGTGCGGGCAAGGGTGAGTGGCACACCCCAGCGCCCTCGACTCAGCGTGTTCCGCAGCCTGAGCCATCTCTACGTTCAGCTGATCGATGACGTGGCCGGCCGTACCCTGGTGGCGGCGTCTACTCTGGATGAGGAGATCAGGCGCAAGGAATCCCCGGGCAATAAGAGTGCTATGTCCAAGATGGTGGGGGAACTTCTGGCCAGGCGGGCGCGAGATAAGGGCATTAAAGAGATAGTGTTCGACCGCGGTGGCTACCTCTATCACGGCCGAGTGAAGGCTTTGGCTGAGGCGGCCCGGGCTGGTGGCCTGGATTTTTGAGCGAATAACGGCGAAGGAGAGCGCATGGCCAGGATAGATCCTTCAACTCTGCTATTACAAGAGCCGGTGGTGGTCAGCATAAACCGTGTGGCCAAGGTGGTCAAGGGTGGGCGGCGCTTCAGCTTCAGCGCGGTAGTGGTAGTCGGAGACGGCAATGGCCACGTTGGCACCGGGTTGGGGAAGGCCAAAGAGGTGCCCGAGGCCATCCGCAAGGGGGCTGAGGATGCCAAGAAGCACCTGATCGAGGTGCCCCTGGCGGGGACTACCATCCCTCATGAAGTGATCACCAAGTTCGGCGCGGCCATGATCATGTTGAAGCCAGCCCAGCCGGGGACCGGCGTGATCGCCGGCGGAGGGGTGCGGGCAGTGGTGGGAGCGGCGGGGATTAAAGATATCCTCACCAAGTCCCTGGGCAGCGCTAATGCCATCAACGTGGTTCAGGCAACGGCGATAGCCCTCTCCAGGCTGAAGAGCGCGGAAGTGGAGGCGGAGAAGCGCGGCAAGACACTGGCCCAACTGATGCCCAAGAGGAGCAAGGTGACAGATGAACCGTAGATTGCGTATCATCATGGTGAAGAGCGGCATTGGCTCCTCCCAGCGCCAGAAGGATACACTCAGGGCGCTGGGGTTGCGGAGGCTGCGGCAGACAGTGGAGCAACCAGATAGCCCCCCGGTGCGCGGCATGATCGCCAAGATACAACATCTGGTGAAGGTCCAGGATGCTGAGTAGTCTGGCTGCAATGGGGAGTGCCCAGCCAGCTTTTCATCCCATAGGCAGCCAATCGGTTGGGGAGAGGCGATGAGGTTACACGATTTACAGCCAGCGCCGGGGTCGGTGCGTGCCCGGAAACGCCTAGGCCGCGGGCATGGCTCCGGGAAGGGTACCACGGCGGGCAGGGGCACCAAGGGCCAAAAAGCCCGCACGGGGAAAGACCTGAGCCCCTTCTTCGAGGGCGGCCAGTTGCCGCTGCACCGGCGTTTGCCCACCAAGCGGGGGTTCACCAACATCTTCAAGACTGAGTACCAACTGGTCAATCTGGAACGCCTGGGCGGCTTTGCCTCGGGCAGCGAGGTGACGCCGGAGAGCCTGGCGGAAGCCGGCTTGATCCGGCATGCCCAGAGGCCGGTGAAGATACTGGGCCGGGGTGAGGTGAACGCGGCCCTGGCGGTGAAGGCGCACAAGGTGTCAGCCAGTGCCAAAGGCAAGATCGAGGCCGCTGGCGGCACGGTAGCGGAGATCGGCGAGCAGAGGCCGGAGATGGAGATGAGGGACGATGCTGCAAGCGGTAGCTAATGCTTTCAAGCTGCCGGATTTACGTCGGCGCATCTTATTCACCATCGGCATCCTGATCATATTCCGCCTCGTGGCACACATCCCGGTGCCGGGTGTGGATTTGGTTCGGCTGCGCAGTGCTTTTGGCTCGAATCAACTGCTGGGGATGCTGGACCTGTTCTCCGGTGGAGCCATGTCCAACTTCTCGGTGGCGGCTATGGGCGTCTACCCATACATCACGGCCTCCATCATCATGCAGCTCCTGGTGCCCATCATACCCCGGTTGGAGGAGATCGCCAAGGAGGGCGAGGCGGGGCGGAACCGGATCAACCGATATACCCATTGGCTAACGGTTCCTCTGGCGGCGCTACAGGCCCTGGGGCAGATCAGCCTGCTCCAGAACCAATTCCAGGTGGTGTCCAGCTTCGGACTCTTTAACAAAGAGACCTGGTTGCCCAGCCTGGCCATGGTCATCACCATGACCGCCGGCACGGTTTTTTGTGTCTGGCTGGGGGAATTGATCACCGAGAGCGGCATCGGCAACGGCGTCTCGATCATCATTTTCGGCGGCATTGTAGCCCGGTCGCCTCAGAGCTTTGGACAGTCTTTGTTCGTCAATGTGTCCATCATCGGCCTCCTGGTGTTTCTATTCATCGAGCTGATTACGGTGGCCGGCATAGTGGTGGTCCAGGAGGGCGAGCGAAGCATCCCGGTGCAATACGCCAAACGCATCCGGGGCACCCGCATGTACGGGGGGCAGAGCACTCACATCCCGCTCAAGGTGAACTCGGCGGGGATGATCCCGCTCATCTTCGCCTCCTCGATGTTGATCTTCCCGGGCGTGGTAGCGAGCTATTTTCTCTATCCGCAGGGCACGGTGGTGGCCGATTTCGCGAAGGTGATCTATGACTTCTTTAACCGGCAAAATCTGGGCTACCAGTCTTTGTATTTCCTGTTGGTGTTAGGCTTCACGTATTTTTACACCACGGTGATATTTCAGCAGCAGAACCTCTCGGAAAACCTCCAGAAGTGGGGCGGGTTCGTCCCCGGGATCCGGCCGGGACGGCCCACCGCCGAGTATCTCAACCGGGTGCTAAATCGCATTACGTTGGTGGGGGCGGTCTTCCTGGGAGTGGTGGCGGTCTTGCCATACTTCACCAGGCTGGCCACCAACGTTCAGACGCTGCAGATATCCAGCACGGGAATCTTGATCGTGGTCGGTGTGGTGCTGGACACAATGAAGCAATTGGAAGCCCAGCTTCTGATGCGGCACTACGAAGGGTTCATCAAATAAGTAGATCGGCTATTATTATATTAGGGAACGGGCAGGTGGAGGTTGAGCCACCGAAGATCGGTGCGCGGGCGTGACCGGGCCTGCCTCCGCCCAGGTGATCGAGTTGTATCTGGTCCTGTTAGGTCCACCGGGGGCAGGGAAAGGCACGCAAGCGGCGAAGCTGGCGGAGCGGCTCTCCGTCGCTCGCGTGGCCTCGGGTGACCTCTTTCGGGAGAATATCGGCAGGGGGACGCCCCTGGGCCAGCGGGCTAAAGCCTACGTGGACCGAGGCGCGTTGGTGCCCGATGACCTGACGGTGGCGATGGTGATGGAGAGGCTCCGCCAACCCGATTGCCGTGATGGGGCACTATTGGACGGGTTTCCGAGGACCATGGCCCAGGCCCAGGCGTTGGACCAGGAGTTGGCTGGAGAGGGCAAGAGGCTGGCTGGTGTGCTGTACATCAAGGCGCCGGATCAAGCGCTCCTGACGCGGCTTACGGGACGCCTTACTTGCTCGAACTGCCAGGCTACCTATCACCAGACGTTTCATCCGCCTCGGGCGGCGGGCCGGTGCGATAGGTGCGGTGGCCAGGTGTACCAGCGCGAAGATGATACTTGGGAGACGGCGCGAAGGCGTCTCGAGGTATACTTTTCGCAGACGATGCCTCTGATCGAATACTACCGGCATGCCGGGTTGTTGGTCGAGATAAATGGCGATCAGGATGTAGAGAGCGTTCAGCAAGAGCTGGTGGTCAAGGTCAATGCGCTCGGGGCGGCGCCCTTCAGCGAAGCTCAGGACGCGTGACATGGCAGTCATTTTGAAGTCGAGGCGCGAAATAGCCCTGATGCGCCAAGCGGGCCACATCGTGGCGGTTACCCTGGCTCTTCTGATCGAGAAAATCAAGCCGGGTATTACCACTGGCGAGCTAGATGCAGTGGCCTATCGCGCTATTGTCGGGCAGGGGGCTAAGCCCTCTTTCAAGGGATACCGGGGGTTTCCGGCATCCTTGTGCATCTCGATCAATGAAGAGGTGGTCCATGGCATTCCGGGCAAGCGCGTACTGCAGGGGGGCGATATCGTCAGCCTGGACCTGGGGGCCATCTATCAGGGCTTTCAGGGCGATGCTGCGGTGACGGTGGGTGTCGGCAAGGTCAGTGCTCAGGCGCAGGCCTTGATGGAGGCCGCTCGTCTGGCCCTGGAGGCGGGCATCGTGGCCTCTCGAGCCGGTAATCGGGTCGGTGATATCTCCTGGGCCATCCAGTCGGCGGCGGAGAGCCGTGGTTTTTCGGTGGTTCGCCAGTATGTGGGGCATGGCATCGGTCGGGATATGCACGAGGAGCCCCAGATCCCGAACTTCGGAAGCCCGGGACAGGGCATCCCCTTACGGCCTGGCATGACTTTTGCCCTGGAGCCCATGGTGAACGCAGGCACCTATGAGGTGGAGGTCAGGGGCGATGCCTGGACGGTGGTGACCAAGGACGGGGGCCTGTCGGCACACTATGAGCATACGGTATCTGTCACTGATGGTGAGCCCGAGATCTTGACGAGAATGTAGGACGGCGGCGAGGACACGATGGCCAAAAAGGATGCGATCGAGGTCGAAGGGACAGTGACCGAGGCCCTGCCCAATGCCATGTTCAAGGTGACGTTGGCCAGCGGACATACCGTGTTGGCGCATATCTCGGGTAAGATCCGCTTAAATTTCATTCGGATCTTGCCTGGAGACCGGGTGCTGGTGGAGCTATCCCCGTACGACCTGAAACGTGGTCGCATAGTCTATCGATATAGATAATCCGGTGGTGGGCTTTCTTCGCTGATAAAGAAAGCGAGCACCCTGTCTGGCACAACCTTTGGAGGATTATAGGTGAAAGTACGGGCGTCGGTCAAAGCACTATGCGAGAAATGCAAGATCATAAAGCGACGAGGGGCGGTGGTCGTGATCTGCCAAAACCCTAAGCACAAGCAGAAGCAGGGATAGGAGGAAGGCGTGGCCAGAATTTCAGGAGTAGATATCCCCCGGGACAAGCGGGTAGAGATCTCGTTGCGCTACATCTACGGCATCGGCTCCTCCAACAGCCGGGAGATCCTGGCCAAAGCCCGGGTTAGTCCAGATACCAGGGTAAAAGAACTCACGGAGGAGGAGGTCAGCCGCATTCGGGAGATCATCGACAAGAATTACAAGGTCGAAGGGGACCTGCGCCGGGAGGTCAACCTGAACATCAAGAGACTGACCGAGATCGGGTGTTACCGCGGGGTGCGCCACCGCCGCAACCTCCCTGTCCACGGCCAACGCACCAGGACCAATGCGCGGACCAAACGGGGTCCCAGAAAGACCGTGGCCGGCCGCCGCAGGGCAGTGGCGAAGAAGTAAAAGCTGAAGGCGAGAGGCTAGAGGCCTGGGCGATGGGAGCGTGCTGATCTCACAGGATTTCGCTCAGCCCCTGGCTTCGAGACTCCAGGGTTTAGACGAGGAGCACAGGATGGCAGAGACCAAAGTAAAAGGCGCGACAGGTGCCCAGTCCCAGGCGACGGCAGGGACTGGGGCTGTTTCGAAGAAGCGGGCCGCCCGGGGGGGCAAGAAGCGCGAAAAGAGAGTTGTCCCACGGGGGCAAGCCCACATCCAGTCCACTTTCAATAACACTATCGTGACGATAACTGATCCCCAGGGCGGGGTCATCGCCTGGGGAAGCGCCGGGCAGAGCGGATTCAAGGGCTCCCGCAAGAGCACTCCCTTCGCGGCCCAGATGGCGGCGGAAGGAGCGGCCCGTCGAGCCCAGGATGTGGGCATGCGCCAGGTAGAGGTGTACGTGAAAGGTCCGGGAGCCGGACGCGAGGCGGCGATTCGTGCCTTGCAGGCCGCTGGCCTCATGATCACCTCCATCACCGATGTGACGCCGATCCCTCATAACGGCTGTCGGCCCCCCAAACGTCGGCGGGTATGACGGGTTTTTGATTTCAGGTGACAGAGTGGAGGAGTGATGGCAAGACACATTGGGCCGGCCTGCAAGCTGTGCCGGCGCGAGGGAACCAAGCTTTTCTTAAAAGGAGATCGCTGCTTGACGCCCAAGTGTGCGGTGGAGCGGCGTGCCTATGCGCCGGGGGCCCACGGCCAACGGCGCCGGAAACCGTCGGAGTATGCTGTTCAACTGCGGGAAAAGCAAAAGACGCGACGCATCTATGGCATTTTGGAGCGGCAGTTCAAACGCCATTTCAGCGAAGCGGAACGGCGCCCCGGCGCCACGGGCGAGAATCTCCTGCAGATCTTGGAGATGCGCCTGGACAACATCGTCTACCGTCTGGGCCTGGCTGATTCGCGGGCCCAGGCCAGGCAACTGGTGAGACATGGTCATTTCAACCTCAACGGCGTCAAGACCAACGTGCCATCTTGCCTGCTAAAACCAGGCGATGTGGTAACGCTGAGAGAGTCGAGCCGGGAATCCGAATACTTCAAGGGGATTGCCAAGGACATAGCCCGGAAGACAATTCCCGCCTGGCTCAGCATGGATGCCAGGACGCTTTCTGGGCGCGTGCAGTACATGCCGGTCAGAGCCGAGATCGACACGGCACTGAGTGAGCAATTGATCGTCGAGTACTATTCGCGCTAGACTTTAGGGCTGCGGTGCCCTGTTTTCTTTTGCAAGTTAATAAGCGCTACATCTGTGGCGGTGTGCCTTGAGCTATTGAGGAGGCTGTCTCTTGATCGATGTTGTTTTACCCAAGATAGAATGCGTTGCAAGGGCTGAGAACTACGGCCGGTTCGTCATTGAACCCTTGGAGAGTGGTTATGGCATCACCCTGGGCAACGCCTTGCGACGCATCTTGCTGTCTTCCTTGCCGGGAGCGGCGGTGACTGCTATTCGCATGGACGGCGTTTACCACGAATTCTCCACAATCCCCCATGTTAAGGAAGATACCACGGAGATCATCCTGAACGTCAAACAGATACGGCTGCGATGCTTTGCCGATCACCCGGTCCGCCTGTACATTTCCGCTGAGGGCGAGGGGGAGATAACCGCGGGTGACATTGAATGTCCCAGCGAGGTGGAGATCATTAATAAGGGCCTGCACCTGTTGACCCTGGATTCACCGGAGGCTCAGATCGACATGGAGCTGACGGTGGAGAGGGGCAAGGGATACGTGCCGGCAGAACAGCGGGAGGGCTTGCCCATTGGCACCATCCCGGTGGACGCCATTTTCAGCCCAGTGCGCAAGGTTAACTTCTTTACGGAGCACACCCGCATCGGCCAGGTTACCACCTTTGACCGCTTGACCCTGGAGATATGGGTGGATGGCAGCACCCAGCCCGACGAGGCCCTCAGCCGTGCTGCAGGGATCCTGGTGAAGCACTTCTCGCTCATTGCCGAACTGGGCAAGACCGTAGCTCTCAGCGAGAAACGGCCCCTGAGCCCCATCGCCATCCCGGTCAGGTTGTATGAGACCCCTATCGAGGAGCTGGACCTTTCAGTAAGGGCGTACAACTGTTTGAAGCGCTCGGGCATCTCCAAGGTGGGGCAGATACTGGAGATGAACGAAGCTGACCTCCTGGCGGTGCGCAACTTCGGCCGCAAGTCCTTGGAGGAACTGATGGAGCGGTTGGCCCTGCGAGGCTTCCTGCCTACATCCCCTGCTCAGGCCGAGGCGGCCCTGCGCGGGGAGAACAACGAAGAGGTCCCGGTCACGGAGCAGGGAGAGGGGGATAGCGCTCAATGAGACATCGAATTGGCGGTCGCCAACTGGGCCGGCCTACCGATCAGCGGCTAGCGCTTTATCGGAATCTGACAACCGACCTCTTGCGATACGAGAAGATAAACACCACCGAGGCCAAGGCCAAGGAGGTCCAGGCTCAGGTGGAGAAGCTCATCACCAAGGCCAAAAGGGGCGACTTGCATTCCCGCCGGCAGTGCCTGGCCGCGGTGTCGGATCCAACCATCGTCGAAAAGCTTTTTACGTTAATCGGTCCCAGGTATGCTGATAGAGCTGGGGGCTACACGCGTATTACGAAGCTAGGTCCTCGGCTGGGTGATGCGGCCCCGATGGCCGTGATCGAGCTGGTCTAACGCGGTATGGATCAGGCGTTAGGCCTTTTCGCCGTCAGGCGAAATAACCTACGATGCGAAATCTGATGCTGCTGGTGGAGTACGATGGCACCGATTACCAGGGTTTTCAGTGGCAGGTGGGCCGGCCCACGATCCAGGGGGAGCTGGAGAAGGCCCTGGAGGCGGTGACTGGCCAGCGCACCCGGGTGATCGGGGCCGGGCGCACCGATGCCGGGGTTCACGCCCGGGGACAGGTGGTAAGCTGTAGAAGTGGGACGGCATTATCCCCCGACCAGCTCCGCAGCGCATTGAACGCCAGGTTGCCCAAAGACATCGCGGTTAAGGCCGTAAGCCCAGTGGCTGAGGGATTCCACGCTCGTTTCGCCGCCAGGAGCAGGGAATACCGGTACACGATCTGGAACTCCAGTGTCCGATCGCCGTTGGCGTGGCGTTATGCCTTTCACTTCAGCAAGCCTCTGGACGCCGAGGCCATGCACAAGGCGTGCCTTTCTTTGATTGGCACCCATGATTTCACCTCTTTCGGCAGCAGGCTTTGGGAGAGGGGCACCACTCAACGCACGGTATATCGAGCGGAGTGTTGGCGGGAGGGCGATTTCGTCTATGTGGAAGTGGAGGCCAATGCTTTTTTGGCCCAGATGATGCGGGGTATAGTGGGAACCCTGATCTGGGTCGGAGAGGGTCGGCTGCGGCCGGAGGATTTCCAGCACATCCTGGAGGCTCAGGACCGACGGCTGGCCCGAAATCTGGCCCCGCCTCAGGGCCTATGCTTGATGAGGATCGTCTATTGAGATTTGCGGTAGCTTGGCCATGTCAATGGGGGGATTTATGAAGACATATACCGCCAGAGCGGCGGATATCCAGCGCCGATGGCACCTGATCGACGCTGAGGGGAAAACTTTGGGACGATTGGCCTCGGAGGTGGCCCAGTTGCTCAAGGGCAAGCACAAGCCGGCCTATACCCCGCACTTGGACCTGGGCGA
>JBFMCB010000102.1:0-11156 GCA_040754915.1 Chloroflexota bacterium
GAAGCCGTAATGGGCCGAATGTCCCAGGATAGGCAAGAGGGTAAGCAGTGCGTTTAGCTCAACATCCGTGTGTTCAAAGAGGCTTTGGACAAAGCCCATTTTCTTGCCCAGTTTGCTTTTCCAGCCTCGATCAATCATCCATTCGGCTGCTTTTTGGCGTATGACTTTGTAGTCCATTGATCCACCTCCGGTCTGGTATTTATCACTCCATACACGGCTACCATCTCCCTCGCTACCTCTGCCCGCAGCTCCGGAGGGTCGAGCACTTCGCAATCGGCTCCCTACCCCCTGATCCACGGGATCGTCTCCAGGGTGTTGGATACGCGCACGCTGAACTCGCAGCCATCGCCTTCCAGGTCCGCGATCTCTTGGGAGGCGTGCCAGAGGAATTCTTTGACTCTCCGGGCCACTTGGTGGGAAAGCTGACCGCATCAGACAGTCCCCAGCAACTCAGAGCCCCATCGGCTACTTGAGTTACGAAAGAGATATCAGCCATAGGACCTCTTCTTTCCGGCCATACCCTTAGCCTCGCCTCCGGCTGCCCGCCTCCCGCACCGGCCACAAGAATGGGCTAGTCCCTCTCCAGCCTGTCCAACCAAGCCAGAACCTCTTGGGCGAAGCGAGGAAATACCTCCAGGCTTTTATGGAAGTTCTCGAAGACCTCGTGGGGGTCAATCCCCAGGTAGCGATGGATCAAGATGTTGCGAAAGCCACCCAGCCCCCTGATCCTCCCATAGAGCCCTTCGGAGATCACTTCCCTGTCCCGCAGCGACCCCAGGCTCTCCTCGTAAGCCTCTGCGTAAAAGCCGAAGTGGCCCGCCAGGATGTGGTCAGCGATGTCAAAGATGACCGAAGCGGCGGCAATCAGGCCTCGTTCGATGATCCATCGTTGGCTGAGATCCGCCCGGAACACCTCCCAGGTTATGTCCCGATACTTGCCCAGCTCTTGCAATATCTCGTCGAGTTCTTTCAGCCGCTCCTCAATGGCTTCCCGTCTGAGGACCATCGGGCCATTCTCCTTTTCAGATATTCTCGCTGTTGGCGACGCAGAGGAGCGGTGTCGCGATAGAGATGCAACGTCGCCAACTCAAACCGCTCACGGCACAACTCGTCGGCCACATACAATGGCCGACCGGTGCGGATGACCTCAAAGCACAATACGGGCGAGGCGCTTCGCAGGTCCACCAGGTCCACCCGTTCGGTCCCAAGGCACTCACTGATCGCTTCTCGCAGACGGAAGACCGGTGTGCCCCCGGTTAAGATGGCCAGGTCCACGTCATGCCCGGCCCGACCCTTGCTCAAAGAGCCAAAGAGATAAGCCAGAAGCACCCCTTCATTCTCGAAAAGAGGGATGAGTTTCCCCAGCGCCTGCTCGATATTCGGGGGCAGTTCTCGGAACTTTTCCCAACGCTCGGCAATACCCATTAGTTATCCCCCTTCTTTCTGGCCCCATCCCGCGCCGCCGGCAGGTCCAGCACCTCGGCCACCTCGAACTGGGGCAGAATACTGTCCGGCAGAGACCGCAGTTAGAGGCGGACGGCATACCGCTCATTTGCTCAATGGCTCAATCCACGTTCGGCTCAGCCGGCGAACCTCACGCACAAAGTACCTTTTGACCGCCTCCCAGGTTACAGGGCGCAACATTTTTGGCATGCGCTGCCCCTCGGCATCCTCAAAATAGACCAGCGCTCTGGCTGCCTGGACGGCAAAGTCCCGCACTTGCGGAAACTTGGCTGGTCCCATCTCCAGCAAGCGCTCCAGGAGGAGGGTACGCGTCACAAAGTAGAGGTCAATGAAGTCCCGTTTGCTGCCTCGCCCGATGATAGCAGCGATTTTCATCAGGCCGATGTCCTCTGGAGAAGCCGCCTGTAACTCACCCAGAATCGGCACCAGAGGAGCCACCACGGGATAGGGATAGTGAAAGAAACTGACCCCAATCCCATAGATATGAACCCCCAAAGTGCCGTTTGATTCCTGGTCCACCTGTAAATGCTCTGGGCCCGCGGCCTCAACCAGGCTGATCGTGATCCGCTGCCGTGTCTCGAACGACAAAGGATCGTCCATCGAGAACAGGTCCATGTCCACCGAGATGCGATGTCCGAACTGTAAGGCAAGCCCTGTCCCGCCTGCCAGATAAAAGTCCCGGATCCACGGCTGCCTGGCCAATAACTCGAGGACCGCCCTGGCTTCCCCAGCCAGAGCCTCCCAGCGGACTTCCATATAGCTATCTCCCCCAGAGCGAGGCGGCAGTCTCCGCCCAAGGCGGTCGCTGGTACTCCTCAATGTCCAACACCAACCGCCAATAGGCAAAGCCCCGTTTGGAAAGGGTGCGGTAACCGCGCCGCCGTACGAAGTTGCGGATGCGTTCCAGGCCGTATCGGCTGAACAGCCAGCACCACTCCGCCCTGGTGCCGTATTCCAGGACACGTTCAATCACCAACTCTGCATCTGCGTCTGAGTCAAGGTCAGAGAACTCGTATTCGGGGAAAGCACGGGCCAGTGTCTCCGGGATGTCAGCCATGGTTTACCTCCTTTGCCGAACCCTATCCCGCACCGCCCGCAGGTCCAGCACTATTACCTTCCCTCTCGTCTCACACAGCCTCTCCTCAAGGCTCGACTTCGCCATCCTCACCCCTGGGTTCAATGTTCGCCGTTCCGTAGGCTTGCGCCGCCCTCCTCATCTCCTCCGCCACCCTCGCCCGCAGCTCCGGCGGGGCGAGCACCTCGCAGTCGGCTCCCCACCCCCTGATCCACGGGATCATCTCCAGGGTGTTGGATACGCGCACGCTGAACTGGCAGCCACCGTCTTCCAGGTCCACGATCTCCTGGGAGGCGTGCCAGAGGGATTCCTTGACCCTCCTGGCCACCCGATGAGAAAAACGCAGGCGCACCTGGACCTCTTCGTCGCCCCACATGATGCCCCAGGCGGAGGAGAGATACTTCTGTACGTCGAAGCCCTCTGGGAGCTCGAAGGTCTCCGGCAGGAGCTCCGCCCGTTGGATGCGCTCGATCTTGAAGGTCATCACCCGGTTGAAGTAGCTGGCATAGCCGATGAGATAGGCGGCATAGCCCGGGGCGCTGGGCTCGATGAAGTACGGCTCCACCACGTATTCGTGGACGTTCTGGCTCCGGCCCGACTGGTGCCAGATGCGCACGCGTCGCTGGCTGGCCCAGGCGGTGGTGATGGCCTCGAATACGCTGGGGTATGAGGGGTTGCCAGCTTTGGCCGACATGGTGGAAAGGGTGGCCTGGACGTGGGCGGCGATGGGCTCGGGCAAGACGGCGGAGAGCTTGGCCAGGCTGGCGGCCACACAGGGATTCTGCTCGTCGCTGCACCGCCAGAGAAGCCTGGCCGCCAGGAACAGTGCCGTGGCCTCGGAGAGGCTCAGTCTCACCGGCGGGAGAAAATAGCCCTGGGCGATGCCGTAGCGTGGGCCCTCCTGCCAGAGGGGGACGTCCATGGCCTCCAGGGCGCGGAGGTCGCGCTGGACGGTGCGGACGGTGACGCCACAGCTTTCGGCCAGTTCTCTGGTGGAAAGCCCCCGGGGATGGCGATACAGGAGATTCTGCATCTGGGCCAGTCGCGCTGCCTTGGCCAGGGCCTGCTCCTCAGACATGGGATTCTCCTGAAACAGAGCTTTTCGAACCTATGCTGGAATGCCAATATTATAGCAACGACTGACGACAGGTGCGGTCGCCAAGGGCAGCACCACAAGAAAACGGGCACTCAGATGCGGGAAAACACCTAAAGGGGTCTCTAGGGCGTGGTCTTTGATGCCAGATTATAGCACGTCCCAGCGGGAGAGGCAACTGTGGAATGCGGCGGGGCACGATGCGAATTGGCTGTGTTCTGGCAGCTGCCTTGCCGGTCAGCATGCGCAGCCTATCCAAGGCTCAGCATGTGCCGCATTTCAGCGTCCAGTTGATTGATGTAGCCTGGCTCAAGGCGGCCAATCGTCCCAAGGATTCTTCGCCGATCAATGGCACGGAGTTGAAAGACCAATAACACCGACGGTTGATTCAGTCCGTTTACTTTTGACGGCTCAACTCGAATGGTATGAGGGAAGCGCAAGGCGCTGAGTTGTCCAGTCAGAGGGACTATCAAAAGCGTGGGCAAATTGGCGCTCGTCGCATCGGTTTGGACAGCGATAGCTGGCCTGCGCCCTGTCTGTTCATGCCCCTCGCCACTTGAAGGATGTGGAAGTTCAACATGTAACACATCGCCCCGTGCCATACGTCAGTCCAGTGTTGCTTCAAAGTTAGCCAATGCCTCGTCACTGGCAGCATCCCACGCCTCCAATTCTGCGGCAAGGCGTGAATCAACGGGCAAAATATCTAAAGATGGCGATGGCAAGTAGACCCCAGCAATTGGTTGACCGCGCAGCGTCGTGCCGACAATCGTAAAGACGTAATAGCTAGCGGCCGGCTGGCCCCACTCGCTCTCTCTCGGCTCAGAGGTAACGTACTTAGGAACGTCCTCTCCGATTGTCAATGTTCGACTATCGTTTGCAATCATCAAGCGCCTCCCGTTATAAGGGGAATGATTTTCCCTTCTATGTACTCATTGACCTGGTTCAGTCGATTCACTGGGAATGGTGCTCCCGGAGACATCGGCTGAGGCCACGTAAATTGGGTCTCCACGTAGATCTTCTTTGTATCCCTCAAGAAAGATTCTATTTTCACTTCTATCTGGACTGGCTCAGGCTCATCTGGCAGTGGGGGCATGACGAATCTGAGGCCACCGCCAAGAACGGGCCGCCCCAGCACCGCGAGCGAGCCCGGTGATTGGCGCAGACGCGTTTCCCATAGCTCCTGGAAAGCGTGTTCACCAGAAGCCTCGTAAAGATCACGAAGAGTGGCGTCGCTCGATATTATCTGTCTCTTCTTCGCCGGCCATGTAGATTCAAACGCTTCAACAATGGCTTCTGCTTCCTTGTTAAACAGAGTCAAGACACGTCGCGGATCTGGAGCCACGATCAGAAGCTGACCAACTGGGGAGGGGCTAATTGCTGCAACCTTTATCTCCAGGCGCGTTGGCGCCTCACGGACCACAGCAATCTCTCGTTCTTTGAATTCGACCTTCGCGAACTCGATCCCGCGCGTGACAAGGGATTGTTGAAACTTTAGGCTGCTCTGCACATCAATGGTGGGCACCGGAGACACGACGAAGTTTATGCCCATATGGATTATCACACGGCTCTCAGGATACATGCACTTCTCCGGGGCTTCAGTCGAATCCCACGTGCTCAGAATAGCTCAAGCCGCCTGCGTCAGCGTTTACGCCCATGGCTAACAGCTCAAGCCCGCCGAAAGTGGGCTCCTTGAACCACACCACTGGCTCGGGTAAGGCCAGGGAGCGCCCAGGGCGCTCTCTGGCTGCCCAGCCTAAACATTGATGCTCAGGCGATATGGCGGGGGAGCCAGCTTTTCCCGAGTACCCATCATACCACACTTCTGCTCGATTCAGCAAGCCGAAGCTCTGCTTTAGCGTAATAGCCGCATTGGGCATATCACGCGTCCGCTCTATACACAATCGGGTGGGTATGCCCAGACTTCAGGCGTCCTTCCGTACAAGAATAGTCGCCGTCCTCCACGGAACGTTGGTTGAAACCGACCTAGTTCTTTACAAGTCACGAAGGATAAAAAACAACGCCCGGTGGGACAGGTTGGCAACTTGTCCTACGTGGTATTTTCAACCTAGCAAAGTAAGCCACGCCGCTGCCCTTTCTTGGCTAGTAAAGGAGGCCGGCCTTGACGACCTCAGGGCATGGCCTGAGAAGATGAGACAGGCCTAGTTTCTTCGCTTTGCCCTGCGCTTCTGGAACTCTCTGGCTCGTTTGGCCACGGCCTCGGCGTAAATCTTCATCATGGCCCGGCCGTGCTCGATCATCCGGCGCCGACGGGCCAGGAGCTTCCTTTCCCGGCGTTCATAGCGATACATAGTCTCGACTTATCACCTATTCTGAACCAATCTTTTGGATAACGGGACTCCTCACGCGGCATAAAGGACCTCCCCTTTTTGGAGTATCCCCTTTAGAAACTGGTCTCCGGTCTCAAGCCTTTCCTTGACCTCTTTTGGTGTCAGAACAATTGGTTCAAACGGAATGAGCCGCTTGGGGTCAGAAACCATCCTTGCCACGGCAACCCTCCTATCTATGGGCCGGTCCTGTGTATCCTTGATGATCAAGAGGTCGATGTCACTATCTCTGTCGGGCATCCCCGAGGCAAAAGAACCAAAGAGGATTATTCTGTCCGGCTGGTATTCCCTTCTGATCTTCTCTACTATCTCGAGGATTGTTTTTCTAACTTCCCTGTCGGTAGTCATAACCTTATCTCCAGAAGGGTGTCGTTCCTAAAAACGTGTCCTACTTTGACCAAGACCTGGTACTGCCCTGACCTCTCGTGGATATGATGACGATCTTGTTGGGCAATCACGTACCCTCCTGGCCAATGATAAGTAATCCGTATCTCGCTGTCAAGCCTTTCCCGGGGCCCACTACCACCGGGGAGACTCTTGAGCCTCGCCCTCCATTAAGGCTGTCCCTGCCCCAGGCAGCACAAAAATAGCCCTACACGGGCAGCCACCCGAAATAGGGCTATTTCTTTATGTGAAGCTGAGTTGCGCTCTCAGACATCAATCTGGCTCCCCGAAGGGGGGAAATCCGAACTTTTTTGCATGTGCTTGTCGTTACCTGCCTCGAATACGCAAGCAAGCGGAAGCGCTGTGCAGCGCGATTCCGACGGGAGACGCTACCGTTTGCTGACTGATGCGCCGCTTCAGAGCGAGCGGTTTCTAGACACCGTGGCGGGATTCATACCCGGGGCCCTCCCCCAGCACGGATATCAGACTACTCGAATACCAATGGTCGGGTTGCCCTCTCAGTGATGTGTCACTACCAGGTGCGCCGTGTCGAATCCCAGTGTGCACTGTCAGGGACTGTTCCACCAAGAATCGGATCCAGGAATGCTGCGACCTGCCCGTACCCGACCGAGATATCTGGGTTTAGCCCGACTTCGGTTGCCATCTTGCGGTAAGCAGGGCCCCAATGAGGTGGGGGTGACGGAAGCGTCGTCGGCAGAGTATGGGTGCCACGAGTATCCGAAGTGGCGTGGAGCGCCCTTCGCAGGCAACCAGCGTGGAATGCAGAGTTAGACAGGATCAGGACCAGGTCAATCAGATCCTTGACGCGGCTGCTGAGGTGTCCGCCCGCGTAGCTTCGCGTATAGGCGTGGACCTTCTCTGCGACATGCTGTTCGAGTGGCAACACCGGAACTTCAATCGGATTAATGCCTGCGAAACTCAAGAGGTCTGGCCCGCGCAGAAGGTCCGGGTGCGAGACGAGCGGATCACTAAATCCCACATCAACGATGACATCCTCGAACGGCCGACCGGCGAGTTCCGCGTAGACATGATAGCGCACGGCCGCACCTTCCAGCGCGGCATCCAGCTTTTTTGTCCTCTGAATAGCCAACGTGAAGTAGTCGCCAAGGTCGACCGACTGCGCCGCGAGAAAGTCGGTGGTTGCCGCCTGTTCGCTGTCTTGACGAGCAAGATCCATATCCTTCGTTGTACGGAACCGGGCTCCCAGACGAACCTCGAGCGCCACGGCGCCTTTGAGGACCCACCGATCTTTCGCTACAACGAGCAAGCGCGCCATCAGACGGTCGAAGACTACCAACTTCCGCAGCCGCACTACAGGGACGCTCGTCTGCCGCGCTATAGTGAGTAGCCGCTTTTCGAGCGCCGCACGGAATGCGCTGGCTGTTGAATAATTCACTGCTCCGCCTTGCGGAGAGCGTCCGCAATCAGCTTGGTCACCCGTTGGCTACGCTCAGCGGCGTCCTTCAGCAGTTGCTGTTTGGTGACCAGGCCCCGCTCAATCGCCTGAACGACCGCCATTTCGATTTGCTCAGGCGCCGTGCCAGCCTCCGTCGCATCGAGGATGGTGCGCGCGGCCGAGGTCAGGGACACGCCGTCACGGACGATTCGGTCACCTGGCCGCAGTTTTCTACTGGTGGTATGGATCATCGCTCCGGGCAGCAGCGGAAGGTGGCGCTTTGAGCGGGGGACAGTGAGATGCACTGCGTCCGGAATGACATCGCTCAGGCCAAGAAGGTCAAGCGCACTCTCGTGCGAGACAACTGCTACGTCCTTGCCGACGGCTAGCCAGGCCGCCATCACCTCTTCTCGTGGCGAGGACGGATAGTCGTGGAGGCGGTAGAGCCCCCGTCGAACACGTATGAACCGGCCGCTCCGAGTGTGGTGCGTGAGAAGATCCCAGTTGAACCCGTAGGCACGAGCTTGCGCTGCGGTGAAGTAGCCGTGCTGTGCCGACGCGATCTCAAAGAGTTGGGCGTGGTTTGGTCGAGCAGAAGTCATGTCACCCATACCTTGAATTATACTCGAGGTATGGGTGACATGCAAGGCCAGGAAACAGGAGGTCGAGAGGAGCGAGGACGTGCTCGCGATCTCTATGGAGGCTCTTCGAGACACCTATGGCGCACATAAAAAACGGAGGGCTCGCTTTACATCACCCTCCGACCTTCACCTGGCTCGGGGACGAGGAGTCGAACCTCGATTGGCAGATCCAAAGTCTGGTGTCCTACCATTAGACGATCCCCGAGCGTCTAAAAGCCCAGCCGAAAAGCGGTTTTACCGCGGAGACCGCCGAGGGCGCAGAGATAAAAGAAAGATCTCCGCGAGCTCTGATGTCCCGGAGTTCAACTCCGGGACATCACGTGGGGTCCTCGGCCGCATTTCTAGGGCTGGGGAAATTCTATCACACCGCACCCGGAAATGCAAACCGGTTGCCGAAGGGATTGCATTTTCCGCCGGGTGTGCTATAATTAGGCCCATGTGGGCGAGTAGCTCAGTTGGTTAGAGCGCGCGGTTCACATCCGCGAGGTTCGTAGGTTCGAGCCCTATCTCGCCCACCATGATTTTGCTACCCAGCAAGCGCATATTCTCTACGAACACTCCTCCCAGTCCAGGAGTGTTTTTTGCGAATGGGGCCAGCCGTGAGTGGAATGAGAAAGGCGAAACTCTGGGGCGGGCGCTTCCGCCAGGATACCGCGAAGAGCGTGCTGGCTTTCACCAGCTCCCTCCCTTTCGACCGCCGGCTCTACCGGGAAGATATAGCTGGCAGCATAGCCCACGCCCGGATGCTGGCGAAACAGGGCATCATCTCCTCCGCCCAGGGTGAGGCCATCGTGAACGGCCTGGTGGCCCTGCGGGAGGAGATGGACCGGGGCCAGTTCTCCTTCGACCCCAACCTGGAGGACATCCACACCGCCATCGAGCTCGCCCTGACCGAGCGCATCGGGGAGGTGGCCGGCAAGCTCCACACCGGCCGCTCCCGCAATGACCAGGTCGCCCTGGACCTGCGGCTCTACGTTAAGACCGCCATTGACCAGATCACCGGCCTGATCCAGGGGCTGGAGCGGGCCCTGGTGGGACTGGCCGAGGCCCACGTCCAGACCATCATGCCCGGCTACACCCACACCCAGCGGGCGCAGCCGGTGCTCCTGGCCCATCACCTTCTGGCCTATTTCGAGATGCTGGAGCGAGACCGGGAACGCCTGGGGGACTGCCGGCGCCGCGCCGACGTCCTGCCCCTGGGCTCCGGTGCCCTGGCCGGGACCACCTTCAACATTGACCGGGACTTCGTGGCCCGGGAGCTGGGACTCAGCCAGGTGAGCCGCAACAGCCTGGACGCGGTTTCGGACCGCGACTTCATCGTGGAGTTCCTGGCCGCCGCCAGCCTGGTGATGGCCCACCTCTCGCGCCTGGCCGAGGAGGTGGTGCTCTGGTCCACGCCGGAGTTCGGCTTCCTGACCCTGGACCAGGCCTATGCCACCGGCTCCAGCATCATGCCGCAGAAGTTGAACCCGGACCCGGCGGAGCTGGTCCGGGGCAAGGCGGGCCGGGTCTTCGGCCACCTGGTGGGGATGTTGGCCACGCTGAAGGCACTGCCCCTGTCCTATAACCGGGACCTGCAGGAGGACAAAGAGGGCCTCTTCGATACCGTGGACACGGTCCAGGCCTCCCTGGAGGTCCTGGCGGGGCTTTTCTCCACGGTTAAGGTGAACGCGCTGGCTATGCGCCAGGCCGCCCAGGAGGGCTATGCCACCGCCACCGACGCGGCAGACTACCTGGCACGCCGGGGCCTGCCTTTTCGGAAGGCCCACGAGATCGTGGGCCAGTTGGTGCGCTATGCCGAGGAGAGAGGCAAGGCCCTGGCCGAGCTGAGCCTGGAGGAGTTCCGGCGGTTCTCGGCGCTCTTCGGGGAGGACATCCACCAGGCCTTGACCGTGGAGGCCTCGGTGGCAGCCCGGGACGTGTACGGCGGGACGGCGCCGGGGCAGGTCCGGGCCAGGCTAGAGGAGGCCAAGAGGACATTGGGGATGTCGGCCGATGGACGTTGAGATCGTCGAAAACGGCAGCGTCACCTCGCCCCAGGGATTTTCCGCCGGGGCGGTGTACGCCGGCATTAAGACCTATGGGGAAAGCAAGCTGGACCTGGGCCTTCTCATCTCCCAGGTCCCCGGCCACGCCGCCGGCATCTTCACCACCAACCGGGTGAAGGCGGCGCCGGTGCTCTGGTGCCGGGAGAGGCTGGCCGGCGGCCGGGCCCAGGCGGTGGTGGTGAACTCCGGCGTGGCCAATGCCTGCGTGGGCCCCCGGGGGCGGGAGGACGCGGCCCAGATGGCCCGGCTGGCGGCGGCCAGGTTGGCGGTGGACCCGGGGTTGGTGCTGGTGGCCTCCACCGGCAAGATCGGGGTGCCGCTGCCCATGGAGAAGATCGCCGCCGGCCTGGAGCGCATCGCCCTGTCCAGGGACGGGGGGCATGAGCTGGCCCGGTGCATCATGACCACCGACACCTTTCCCAAGGAGGTGGCGGTGCGGCTGGTGGTTGGGGGCGTGCCGGTGACCGTGGCGGGCACGGCCAAGGGGGCGGGGATGATCCATCCCCAGATGGCTACCATGCTGGCCTTCCTGACCACCGATGCCGCGGTGGAGCCCGGTTTTCTACCGAAGGCCCTGGCCAGGGCCGCGGCGGACTCCTTCCACATGGTCTCTGTAGACGGCGACATGAGCACCAACGATACCCTGGTGGTCCTGGCCAACGGCCTGGCCGGCAACCGGCCCATCGCCC
>JBFMCB010000103.1:0-10938 GCA_040754915.1 Chloroflexota bacterium
ACGCTGACCGACACCCGTATGCCGCGCCTGGCCGTGCATACGCCGGGCAAGACGTGGGAGGTTCCCCTCGCGCAGGATGCCCTGACCATCGGACGCCAGTCCGACCGCGACATTTTCCTCGACGACCAGAAGGTTTCGCGCTGCCACGCGTGCATCGAACGCCGTGGCGAGGCGTTTGTCATCCACGACTTGGGCAGCACCAACGGCACCTGGCTCGGCGACCAGCGCGTTGAGGAGTATCCGCTGCAAGACGGCGATACAATTCGCATCGGCGACGCGCGACTGCTTTTCAAGCGCGGCTTCGCGCCCGATGACCTGACCCTCATCGAGACAGAGATGCCGGCGCGAAAACTGGCGCGCCGACCGGTGATCATCGTCCCGGGGTTTATGGGCTCCGAGCTGTGGCACGGGGAGGAGCAGTTATGGCCTAATGTCCGGTATCTGTTTGCTCACCCTGAGATCTTTCGCCTGCCGGAGGTCAAACCGCTCGAGGCGCGCGGGTTGGTCGGCGAAGTAGTTATCGTCCCCAACCTGATCAAGTTGGAGCAGTACAATCGGCTGGGGGATTATCTGGAAGACAGCTTGGGCTACGAGCGCGGCAAAGATCTGCTCGAATTCGCCTACGACTGGCGGCAAGATGTCCGCCTATCCGCGCGGCGCCTGGCCGAGGCGATTGACCGCTGGTCAGTCACACCGCCCATCACGATCGTTGCGCACAGCCTGGGC
Organism: Chloroflexota bacterium; assembly: GCA_040754915.1. Classification (GTDB taxonomy): domain Bacteria; phylum Chloroflexota; class DTOL01; order DTOL01; family JACQYG01; genus JACQYG01. The sequence goes on from JBFMCB010000103.1 coordinate 727, forward strand.
TGTCTGGTGAGCCGGTATTACGTGGAACGTCTGGGTGGCAAGAATAAGGTGGAGCGACTGATCTTACTGGGCGGCCCCCACTCTGGCGTTCCCAAAGCGCTTACCAGTTTGCTCTTGGGGCCCAAGCTATTACCATTTGGAATCTTGGGTGATCGGCTGCGCCAGGTGCTGGCTACCTTCCCCTCCATGTATCAAATTCTGCCCACCTATGCCTGCGCCGTCGACCAACAGGGCCAGCCGATAGATGTGCTGTCCGATGAAACCTGGCTCTCTGAAACACAGCGCCCACTCTTGGCCGCTGCGCGCGAGTTTCGACGTGAGCTCGGCACGCACTCCGCCGTCCCCACCGTTTCCATTTTTGGCTACGGATCGAAGACGGTTACCGGCGCCACGGTGCAGCGCGATGCCCAAGGGCGTTGGCAAAAGGTGGATTTGGCCATCGAACCCAGCGGTGACGCCACCATTCCGGAACAAAGCGCAGTGATGAAAGGCTCCGAGATTCACCCCGTTCAGCAGGTCCATGGCGTGCTTTACGTGGACAGCGACGTAAAGATGCGACTGAGGCTGGAGTTGACCCGGTAATGCGTTGCTACCCTCTCACCGATGTTAGAATCTGGGGGGTTTTCTGATATCGGCCGATGACCACTCAATCCTTCGGCAAGTACGTCGTCGCGCAGCGCTTGGGTCGCGGTGGCATGGCCGAGGTGTACCTGGCGCGCCACCCCGACCTTGGCCGTCGCGTGGCAATCAAGGTGATCCTTCCCCATCTCGCCTCCGAGGAAGGGTTCGGCGAGCGCTTTCGGCGCGAGGCGAGACTGGTCGCCAGTCTCCGTCACCCCCACATCGTTCAACTCTACGACTTTGACGTGGTGGACGATCAGCCGTTCATGGTAATGGAGTGCCTCGACGGCGGGTCGCTAAAGGATCGCCTGGCACAACTCCGCGCGCGGGGGGAGACGATGCCGCCCGGCGAGATCGCGCGCCTGCTCGAACCCATCGCCAGCGCCCTCGATTATGCCCACGCGCAGGGCGCAGTCCACCGCGACATCAAACCCGCGAACATCCTGTTCACCTCCGGCGGTGAACCGGTCCTCACCGATTTTGGCATCGCTAAGCTCCTGGGCGACTCCGCCCAGATCAGTGCCAGTGGCAGCGTCGTTGGCACGCCGGCGTATATATCGCCCGAACAGGCGGCGAACAAACCAGTCGACGCGCATAGCGACCTGTACTCGCTCGGCGTTGTCCTGTACGAGATGGCCACCGGACGCGTGCCGTTTCAAGGCGATTCCCCGACCGCGGTGCTGCTGCAGCACCTGATGGCCATGCCTCCTCCGCCCCGGCAGTTCAACCTCAACCTCCCAGAAGCGGCTGAACGGGTGATCCTCAAAGCGCTGGCCAAAGATCCGGCCCAACGTTTTGCCACCGCTGGCGATCTGTCGCGCGCGTTCAATGCGGCTTTAAGGGGTGAGGCACCCGCCCTAGAGGCAGAGCATGCTCTGCCCCTACCGGACGCCGCCACGCTGCTCGAGCGTACGCAAGAGGCGACCGTCGTTCCGCTGACTCCAACCATCTTACGCCCTCCAGTCCCGGTGCCGCGCGCGGTGGTAAGCCCCTTCGCCTCTCTAATGCAAAAACCTCTGCTCTTCTCGGCAACGATCCTCGCTTTCCTCGGCGCCCTCTTCGGGGCAGCGCAGCTTTTGGGCCAGGACATGTTGCCTCCCGTTCTGGTTGGGATTTGGCCATTCCTCGTGGCGGCGTTGTTCGCCGGCGGTGCTCTCGCCTCTTTAGTTGGCGTCGTTCGTGCCTCATCGCGCCCCCAGCGATGGCAAGCCATGGGGACCCTGGCGCTGGCGCTGGTGGTCGGCGCGGGCTGGGGAGGGTGGATGACTTACGACCGCCTCCAGCCACCCAAGAAGACCATCGCCCTTATCTCCGATTTTGACGGGAGCCAAGCGACGCGCCGCGTGGACTTCGGGCGGCGCATAACCGAGGAAACCAGGGCGCGCGTGCAGCGGTTAAAACTCGACGCGACCATAGACGTGAAGCGGTCGTACCAAACCTATCCCCAGGCCGAGGCAGCGCGCGCTGCTGGTGAAGCGCGAAAGGCGACGCTCGTCATCTGGGGCTGGTACGACGACGTGGGTGTGAACCCGCACTTTGAACTGTTGCGAACCATCGCGCCCTACCAGGCCGGGCTGCGCCGCTCCGCCGACCTCAAGGCCTTCGACCTCTCGGTGAAGGCGGGGACCGAAGAGACAACCTACATCGTCCTGGTCGTCCTGGGACTGGCGCGCTATGCGGAGGGCGCCTACGCCGACGCCGTGGCCTTGTGGGACCAGGCTCTGGCCGCCGCGCCCACGGCGAGCCTCGGCCTCGGCCGTGAGGTCGCCTATTTCTACAAGGGCAACGCCCTCGGCTACCGGGGCGACCTGGGTGCGGCCATCGAAGCGTGGCGCAAGGCGGTGGAGATCAGGCCGACGCTGTACGAAGCGAGGCACAACCTGGCCCTGGCTTATACCGATTACTGCGCGCCCGCGCTGATGCTCGATCAGGCTTTGGAGGAGGCCGAGAAGGCAATCGAACTCAAGCCGAAGGACGCGGGCGCGTACCAGACTTTGGGTCAGGTTTACGCCGCGCGCCGCGAATGGAACGAGGCTCTGGCGGCGTATCAGCAGGCGGTTTCTCTCAACCCCGATGCCGCCGACGTCCATGCCGGGCTCGGTCGGGTCTATCGCCAACTCGGTCAGCGCGACCAGGCACGCGCCGAGTTCGAACTGGCCCTCGCCCTGCGACAGAAAGAGTTGGCGAAAGCCGCGGATCAGGCTATAGTGCACAGCCAGCTCGGCACCGCGTATTTCGATTTGGAACAGTACGGCCAAGCGGCGGCCGAGTATCAGGCGGCAATCAAGCTCAAGCCGAACGCCGCCGACTTCTATCGCCAACTCGGCAACACCTACTACTGGCTCCGGCGGAGGGACGACGCCGCCATCGCGTACCAGAAGGCACTGGAGCTCGCGCCCAACGATGGCTCGCTCCACGAGTTGCTCGGCATGGTCTATAGCGAGCAAGGGCGCACCGACGACGCCATCGCCGCATACCGTGCGGCGGCCCGCCTGGACCCGTGTAGCGCGGGTGCGTATCGGCTGCTGGGCGGCTTGTACGTCCAGAAGGGTGACTTGGACCAAGCGATTGAAGCGTACGCCAAGGCCATTGAGATCGACCCGCGCGACGCGCGCTCACACTATCTGACGGGCAGCCTGTATTACCAGCGCGGTGACCTGCCAAAGGCGGCTTGGGCCCTGCAAGTCGCGACGAAGTTGGAGCCGAGTGAAGCCGACGCGCATTACGCCCTGGGCAGCCTGTATTCCGAGCAAAAGGAGTACGCCAAGGCGGTCGTCGAGTACGAGGCTGCGGTGAAATACCTGCCGGATGCCGCTGAGTACTGGAGCAGCCTGTCCAGCGCGCTCGGCAAGGTGGACCGCTGGCTAGATGCCGTTCCGGCCAGCCTGAAGGCCACACAATTGAAGCCCGATGAACCGTTCTACTGGGTCAATCTGGGGAACGCGTACGGCGGATTAGGCCAGTGGTCGGAGGCGGCGCGCGCCTACGCCAGGGCAACCGCGCTCAAGGGAGACGAACCGTTGTATCACCGGCTCCTGGCCGGGGCGCTGACTGGGTCCGGTGACCTCGCGGCCGCGGTGGAGGCATACCGGGCCGCACTCGCGCTCAAGGACGATGGGCTGACGCGGGGCGCGCTGGCGGATATCCTGGCGCGGCGGGGTTTGTACGCTGAGGCAGTGGCGGAATACCAGAAGGCGATTGCGCTCGTACCGAACGATCCGAATCTACGGGCCGCGTTGGCCCTGGCTCACGTCGCGCAAAAGCAACCCGACCTGGCCATCACCGAGGCGGAGAAAGCTATCGCGCTGCAATTCGACCACGCCTTGGCGCACTATGTGTTGGGCGCGGCTTACGCCGCTCAAGGGAAGAACGACGTGGCTATCCGCGAGTACCAGTTGGCGATCCGCTACGCCGGAACGAACGAAGCACTCAAGTCCTCGGCGGAAGCGGAGGTCAAGAAGTTGGAGGAGAAGTGAAATCCCTCTGTGTCTTGCTCGCGTTGGACCCCAACGATCGATAGCGGCTATCTACTACTGTGATAGCGTCAGGAGGCATAGGCCGTGATCGCCAGGGGCAACTCCTTGAGGAAAGGGGCATAGGTGAGCCGCCCGGCGACCATAGCCTCTCGGAATGCCGCCACGTCGGCGTGCTCCCGGATGAGGGTGGTGTAAACCCCGGCCCGCTCTACCTCGCCGACGAAGAGGACACCGACCAGGGAGCCATGGCGAAAGACCAGCTTGCGATAGCTACCGCCTCGCCGGAGGGCCTCAACCTCGTACCCCTGGCCTGGAGGCGGGTTGACCACCCCCACGGAGATGGCGGGGATGCCCGCCAGCTCCAGGGCGTTCAAGATGCCAAAGGCCCCGACGTAGGTCCGATCCCCTCCCGCCATATTCTCCCCAGCGCACTCCCCCATGGCCGCGGCATTGGTCCAGATGCCGCTGACCACCGGCTCACCGGTAACCACCTCCCGGGTCTCCACGCAGTCCCCCGCGGCGTAGATTCCGGGGACGTTGGTCTCCAGGTGGCTATCGGTCAGGATGCCTCGGTTGAGGCCGATCCCCGCTTGCCGGGCCAGGGCGACGTTGGGCGTCACCCCCACCGCCACGACGATGAAATCGGTGGGGAGACGCTGGCCGTCGTCCAGGAGGGCAGCTATTACCCGCTTTCCCTCGCGTACGATCTCCCGCACGTTCCGCCCCAGGTAGAGAGCGATCCCCTCCCCCTGCAACGCCGCCTCGAAGATGGCCGAGGCGGTCTCATCGAACTGGAGGGGGACAAGGCGAGGGAGCAGTTCCACGATGGCCACCGAGAGACCCAGGTGCCGGAGAGCCAGGGCGGCCTTGGTGCCGATGCGCCCCCCGCCGATGACCGCCGCGGACTTTGCGCCAGCGGCCGCCGCCGCGATCCCCTTGGCGTCGTCTATCCGGCGTAGGGTGAAGGCTCCATCGCCCTCCAGCCCGGGGATGGACGGTCGCACGGCCCAGGCCCCCGTGGCGATGAGGAGCCGGTCATAGGCGATGCGCTCGTTTACCTCCAGGATCGCCGCCTTCCCTGGCACGTCGATCGCCGTGACCCGCGTCCCCAGCCGCACCTCCACCTCCGGAGGGGTGGTCAGTTCATCTCGGAAAAGGGCCTCCCGGCCGGCCCCGTCGTGGATCAAGGAGGGGATCAAAGGCCGGTAGTAAGCAGGGTAGGGCTCGTCGGAGAGGATAGTGACCTGGCCTTGGGGGTCCCTTAGGCGGATGACCCAGGCCGCGGCGTTCCCCGCTGCCCCATTGCCGACGATCAGATAGCGCATGGGGCTCACCTCCCTACTGCCGCCGCGATCGTCGTCGCCGCACCCTGGCGCATCCCCTTGGCCCAGGCCTCGGCCTCGGTGTAGACCAGGGCCCGGGTGGGACAGGCGGCCACGCAAGCCGGTGTCTCCCGGTCGGGGCAGAGATCGCACTTGAGGGCAATGCGCCTCCCGTTCTGCTGCCGCCCGATGACCCCGTAGGGGCAGACCATGATGCAGGTCCAGCAGCCGATGCACCGCTCCCCTCGCTGCATCACCACCCCGCCCCGGGCCTGGTCCCGCCAGATGGCGCCGCTGATGCAGGCCGCCAGGCAAGGGGCATCTTCACATTGGCGGCAGAGGATGGGCACCCCCCGCTCGTGGAAGGGCTCCACGTAGAGCCGCCGATGGGGCCGGGGTGACTCGAAGATGGCAGCGAAGAGGTTTTTGGTGGCCGAATGTTCAACGGCACAGGCGATCTCGCAGCCACGGCAGCCGTTGCATTTATCCAGACGGACGAAGATCTCTTTCATAAGGCATCTCTCCTCACCCAATCCCCAGCCCTTTTCGCCGCTCTTTGATGGCCTCTACCAGCTTCCCTGCCGCGACCGCCGGATCGGCCTCCACGATGAAATAGCCGCCAAAGAGGTCTTTTACATCCTGGGTAAGGACCTTGGCCACGGTGGGCCCACCCAGTACCGGCGGAACGATGCCCACGTGCACCGGGAGCCCCGCGGCCACCGCCCAGGTGCCGATGGCCACCGCCTTCTCGGTGGTCGCCTCCGGGGCGGAGGCGACCACCGGGAGCTTGTCCAGGTCCACGCCCAGCTTGTTGGCCACGGCCACCGCCACGTCGGCGGCGCGGGTGTTGTCCACGCAAGAGCCCATGTGCAGGATGAGAGGGAGCGGCCCGCCCAGCCCCGCCGCCTGACCCACCGCGGTCAACACCGCCTTGAGGCCAGGGCCGGCGTACTCATCGGTTGCCTCCGGGGTCAGCATCCCGTGCCGGGCGTAGGCCCCCGCCCCGCAGCCGGTTGCCAGGAGCAGAACGTTGGCTTTGGCCAGCTCCTTCGCCATGGCCATGAAGTTCTGATCTTGAGTCACCTGGACGTTGTTGCAGCCAGCGAAAAGACAGACCCCCAGGAGATTGCCATTGACGATATTGTCAATCAGCGGCTTGAGGGGGTCCTCCTTGTTGACCAGGCTTAGGGCGCCCACGATGGTCTCGGTGGAGAAACCGGCTACCGCGGGCTTCGCCGCGTCAAGGGGAATGTTCACCCGCTTGGGGTCTCGACGCTGGTAGGCCTCGATCCCCAGGCGGATGACCTCCTTGGCCGCCTCCCGTGCCCGCTCCTCGCTGAAGTCCACGTGGACCGCGCCGGGGATCTTGGCGATGGGCAGGGTGGTGATGATTTTGGTGTGGAAGCACTCGGCGGCGGTGGCCACCGCAGGCATGACGCACTGGTAGTCCACCACCATGGCATCCAGGGCGCCGGTGAGGATGGCCATCTCCTGGCTCACCGAGTGGGTAGCCGGGGGGATGCCATGGCGCATCAGGACCTCGTTGCCCGTGCAGCAGATGCCAACCAGGTTGACCCCCTCTTTAGCCCCGGCGGCTTTGGCCTCCTCGTCCAGTTCGTGGTACACCTGGGCGATGACGTCGGAGAGGACAGGGTTGTGCCCATGGACGGCGACGTTCACCGCCTCGGCCTTGAGGACCCCCAGGTTAGCCTTAGTGACCACCGGCTTAGGCGTGCCGAAGAGGATGTCGGCCAGGTCAGTGGCCATGTGCATCCCGGCGTAGTCGGCCAGGGCGCACTTCACCCCGCCCAGGAGGACGTTCACCGGGTCGGCGTCCACGCCGTAGGTGGTCCGGTGCATGACCTCGGCGATGGCGCTGTCAATGCCGAAGGGGACGACGCCGTACTTGAGGAAAGTCTCCACCCGGCCCTTCGTCACCGTAGTGGCGGCCCAAGCCAGAGGGGCGTGGCGCTCGGAGAACTCGGCCAGGGCCATTTCGGCCACCTCCGCGGCCAGCTCCGGGGTCTCCTTGTCGTCGGGGGCGATCCCCAGGCGGGCGGCCACCCCCCGCAGCTTGGCCTCATCTTTCACCGGGTAATCGGAAGCCTGGCCGTGGGCCGACTTCCAGAGGGTATGAGCCAGGTGTTTGGCGTGGCCGGAGTGGGCGGCAGTGCCTCCGGCGATCATACGGGCCAGGTTACGGGCGACGATGGTGTCGGCGCTGGCCCCGCAGTTCCCCACCTGAGGCCCCTCGCCGAAGGGGTCAATGCGGCAGGGGCCCTGAAGGCACATCCGGCAGCAACTCCCCAAGAGCCCGAAGCCGCACTGGGGGAGTTGAGCCTGGTAGCGGTCCCAGATGGTGGCGTACCCCTCTCGCTCCGCCACCGCCAGGACGGCATTGGTACCGGGACAGATCGAACGAGCAGTCATCGCCGACCTCCTTCTGCTAAAAGAGTCTGTCATTCAGGTAGCAGGTCGCAGGTAGCAAGTAAGGGTTGAAGTAGCATGTAGCAAGTACGGGTTGCAAGTAGCAGCCCCTGCTACCTGTTACGTGCTACCTGCTACCAGAGTTGGGCTTCTACCCAACTACAATTAAAAGTATAACACCCGAAAATGAACAAAGTCAATCTTTTTCTGACCAATCTGCGCCTCACCGGGTGTTGAACAATGCCCGCACATCGTAGTCCTTGGTCCTTGGTCTTTAGTCCTTAGTCCTTAGCGGACTACGGACCACGGACCACCGGCGGTCTACCTGACCAGCCGTTCATTCCGGGTACAGGTGACGGCGATGTAGCAGGAGGCAAGGGGCAGGAGGCAGGAGGTAGGCGACAGGATCAGTGGCAAGTGCTCCTGATGTCCCGGAGTTGCACTCCGGGACATCAGGGGGCAGGCGACGGGAGCAGTGGCAGGTGCAAGGGGCCGAAGAGGGGTGGGGGCTGAAGCGATGATGGGGCCGTCTATCGGCCGAAGTTAGGCCGTGCTCTCTACCGCTCAACGATTGCAAATGCCCGTACTGGGAACGAGCCGAGGCCCTTCACTTTTGCGGGCACGGCAAAGAATCTGAACCCTTGGTCTGGAAGTTGATCGAGGCCACAGAGATGCTCAACAATGGGGATGCCCACGCCCAGCAAAATGGTGTGCACCGGCCGGTATCCATCCCTGGTGTCGTCAATGTTGAGCGAGTCAATCCCCACCAGCGCGGCTCCGGAATCCGCAAGATATTGGGCGGCGTCCCTTGTCAAGAACGGGTGGCCTTCAAAATACTGATCGGTTCGCCAGTGGACGTCCCATCCTGTATGCACCAGCACGGCTTTACCGCTGACATCCAGGTCTCTAAAGGCGGTGCGATCGATCGCCCGTTCGGAGTTGCCAGAGGTGCGAATAACGATGCCGTCCAGATCGGCCAGTGACGATAAGGCCAGTCCGGACAGATCCTTGCCATGGGCGTAGCGGTGAAATGGGGTATCCAGGTAAGTGCCGGTGTTGGCTACCATTTCAATCTTGCCTACGTGAAACTCTGTTCCTTCGCCGTAGTGGCGCCTGGACTGCTCACGGCTCAAGTAATCACCGATGATAGGTGCCGGCAAACCTTTGTACGTGATCATTCCGTCTTCCACGGTATGGCTGACGTCGATCAGTTGACGTTGTGCGTTCATCCTGTTGCTCCAGGTCTCCGCGTCGCGGCTATGCCGTTTTAGCGCGGGTGGGGTGGAAATGCCGCGCACGCAGCTTTAGGGTTCAGTGGCAATTCGGAATTAAGTATGGTGTCCCCAAATATCCCCAAATATAAGGCAAGACTCGTTAGGATTGTACATCACAGGCAAGGCAACGTGCCTTTCGCGCACGATAGCCGCATCCGGTGCAGCGACAGGTTGGGCGCACAGGCAGGTGCGAGACGGGCCTAGACTAAGGCTCGATATCTTCAAGCCTAATACCTTTGCCAGCAGCAATGCTCCGCCGAGCTTCCTCTATGCGCTGTAAGAACCTGGGATCGCTCTGGAGGCGATAGTCGAACCAGTCGTCCTCGGATGCGAAACCGATCAGCACGCCAGCCGGTGACCCATGTCGCGTGATGACAATTTCTTCCTTTTCCGCCTCTCGGAGAAACTTCGACAATTCGTCTTTGACCTGATGTAGAGCCACCCTTTTCATTTCACCTCCCCACCTTTCGTAGCCACTCCTCGGCCTCAGCCTTGGAAACAATGGCAAGCCCATGGACCTGCGAGCCATCGACGTCATAGAAGACTCTGATATCACCCACCCTCAGGCGGTACTGCGGACGGGAAATCCCGCGTAGCCGCTTGATACGAGCCTTGCTTGTCTCGGTTGGTTCATGCTGCAAATACGTTCCAAGAGCATCCTTGACCTCCGACCGCAGGTTGGCCTTCAGAAAGCGTAGGTCTTCGGCGGCCTCGGGAGAGAGAATGATGTCGTATGGCATTCTGGCTACATTATAGCCATATTTTCAGAAAAGTCAAATAGGAGGAGAGGCAGAGAAATATGCGCCTAACGGCGTCGAGATGAGCGGCGGGGCGGCTCGGGCAACGGCCGACCCATTGTCGCGCAACAGGGCAGGCAAGGGACCCTACCCTTTTCGCACGCTAGCCGGGTTCGCTCAAGCGAGTTGTTGGGCCGCCCGAGTGTGCCGGCTATCCGAGAAAGTGGCGGCCGTTAGATGCCCTCTTGGCGAAGCCCCGAAGCACGGGGGCAGCCTGCGGTTGCGAGGCAATCCGGCCTTCCGATGAGATTCTCAGCCAAGGACAAGCTGGCCTCCAAACGCCAGCCTCCCCTCG
>JBFMCB010000104.1:0-10719 GCA_040754915.1 Chloroflexota bacterium
TTTTGATCAGTGTGTTCCATTTGCTACACTCCTAAATTTTTGTTGGTGCCAAGTGTAGCACATTTCGTGCGGTTAGCTTAATATTCTGTCTTCTATTCAGTTTTTAAAACTGCGAAGTTTAGGCTAAGAACGGCCCGTGCCGGTTTCCCGGCAAGCCGCTCAAGCATCTCAAACGCCCTACTTGACCAAAGTAGACGCGGTTCAGCTAGCTCAGGCTAGCCTCCCCTTCACGATACTCACTTGCGGCCACCCAACGTTACCGTCAACGGGCGCACCAGCTAGACCACTGTCTGCCGTCATCTGCTTTCCCACTTTAAGGCGGTTTGACAAGCTCTCTCGTGACGAGACACCTGGTTTGGAAGTCAGCTCCCCTTTCGGGTGGGGCAAAGTTTGAACCCCTATCCCTCTCATTACAAGAGGGCTTTCGCTTCTTCACACCATCCTTTACCCGCAAGTCCATCGGCGTCCCTTACGGCTCGCTTGCTCTGTCCTCAGAGGAACTTACGGGCTTACCACGTTCCGTGTCAGTACCTGGCTCTTGGGGCTTAGGTTCCGCCTCTCCGCCGGGGGTGCACCATCTGCGTCAGGTGAGTTAGGAACACCTGAACCTGACCCCTTGCCTTTTGGCCCAAGCCTATGCGTTTAGTACGCTTCAGCCTCTTTGGCTTGTTCTCATTAACGACGTTTATTAGCGGCTCACCTCTGTTAACCATACCCCGCCATCCTAGTCCCCGACCGCCTTGAGGCTAGCAGTCGCCACCACCGTTTGCACTTTGGTGACCATCCCACACGGGGATGAGGATACATTGTCCCAGAGGCTTCACACCCCAGCAGCATCCTGATGGATGGTTTTCTTGCTGACGCATGCTCGGTAGGATACCGATGGCAGAACATCGGGTTACATCCCGAACCTATTCGGTTGTAACAAATACTGTCACGACTTCGTGTCGCACCCCAACGCTTGAGTTGTGCCGATTGCGGGTTAGCGAAGTTACTACCAACACCTTCGCCAAAAAATATCCGGCAAATAACGAAAAAAACCGGATATTTTACGGAGTATAACGGGTTTTACAAAATAATAGACGGTTAGCGATTTATTATGACAATTTAATTTTGGAACCTGCCCCATCCCAGATATTGCCACCAGACGGAAATCGGAAATTATTTGGTTCTACAGCATAATAACCGAAAAATATCCGACCAATAAAGCTATTTGCCAACCAAAATTTGGCGAAGGTATTGACTACCAATAACCGAAATGATTGTGGCCCGACCTACCTTCAATTAAAGCTGCGATTAGCAATTCGGCACAAACGATTTGTTATATGGCGCTTTTGCTTAGAAGTTGTCCGCAAACAACTTTTCATTTTGGTACGGTGTATAAGCCGCGAAAATGAAAAGTTAAAAATGGACAACTCCTTAGTGGCTGTCTAAAAAATCGTTTAGGGGTGAGGTGACCGGCACTTTTGAGGTGGTTTGAACAAATTTCTGTGCCAAAAGTGTTGTCTTGAACCTATTTTCAAGTGCCGGTCACCTGAGTATGTCAATTTTTAGACAGCCTCTTAGCACACACCAGAAATTATGATAATGAATCGAGCAGCACTTTGGCTTCTTTCAAATCTGCCGTATCAAACCCTTCGGTGAACCAACCGTAAATCTCGGCAAGCAATTGCCGCGCCTGGTCAACCCGACCCTGCTTCCGCCACAGGCGACACAGACTCACCGTCGCCCGCAGCTCCCACGACCTGGCCTGCTGGCGGCGGGCCACCTCGATGGCGTGGTGCAGGCTGGCTTCAGTTTCAACGTCATCGCCCTGCACTCGCTCCACTCGCTTCGTTCGCTTCGCTCGCAGTAACTCTCCCTTCAACCGGTAAAGCTCTGCTTCATAGTAGCGCTCGTCCGTTTCTTCCACCAGGGCGAATGCCTCGGCCAGGGTGGCCAGTCCTTCTTCCGGGTGGCCTGCTTTTGCTTGCGCCTCGGCCAGAGCGCCTAATATTCCTGACGAGTAACACCGCGCGCCTATGGATTGCCTAACCGCCATACCCTCGCGCATTTGCGCCATCCCCTCTTGGACCTGTCCCAGCTTAGTCAGGGCCTCTCCCCAGTAGCAGGTTCCCGTCCCCAAAAAGGATGAGAAACCCATTCCCTTCGATAATCGCGCCAACTCCTCGGCATCGTCCTTGAGGACCGGCGCATCCCGGCGCATCTCATTGAACACACAACCCCCAAAGCAGAGCACATCGGCCAGGGAGAAGGCATGGTCGAGTTCTCGCGCCAGGGCCAGCGCTTCCTGGCTGCGCTTCAAGGCTTGTTCGGGATAACCTAGACACCACAGGCAGCAGGCATCGTACGCCAGAGTGCTCACTCCTGCGTCCGATCCCCGCAGGAACACGAAGGAGCGGTGATGTTGTTGAGGTTTATAGAAGGAGATCATCTGCTCAAGGTGGGTGCGGGCTGTGGTGTATTCTCCGAGACCGAATAAGATAAATCCCAGATACCAGTGGCTCACCGCCACGAGCAGCGGATCGCCGGCCTGTCGAGCCAGGCTGAGCGCCTCTTCTGCCAGCTCACGCGCCTGCTGATACTCGGCCCGCACATAGTGAAAGATCGATAGCTCACCCAGCACCCGGCAAAACTCAGACGTCTTCCCCGTCTGCTGGCATAGCTCGCGGGCTCTGGTGAAGGCATTTTTCCATTCTGGACATGGAATGTCCCCCATCCAAGCCATGCCCAAGGAGAGTTGCAGAGCGAGTTCTTGCTGGGCGCGCTCGGAGGAGTCCGGCAGGGTCATGAGCAAGGCCAGCCCTCTGGTCAGGTGAGCTCTCCCCTCCTGATAGGCGGACAGTTGCACGGCCCTGTCTCCGGCCTGGTGTAGATAGTGTATTGCCTTCCCCGTTATCCCGGCTTTCTGAAAGTGCAGCGCCAACTGCACCGCGATAGCCGCGACCTGCTCTTGAGCACCGTACAATCCCTCCAGGGCAGTCCCGACTTGCTCGTGCAGGTGCACCCGTTCCACCTCGTCCAGGCTGCTGTACAGGTACTTCTGGAAGAGGATGTGCCGGAAGCGGTAGCGGGACAGGAGTTGGCCGTCCACGCGCACGATGCTCTGAGCGCGGATCAAACGATGCCGCCGGTCCAACTCACCACTCAGTCGCCCCAACATCTCTTGCTCGCCGGTCGCTCGGACCCGGGCCACCACCTCGGCGGTGAACAGCTCGCCCTCCACGCTGGCCACCCGCAACGCAGCCCGCAACGGCCGGGCCAGACGGCCGATGCGCTCCGCAATCACCGCCTCCACCCGAGCCGGCAGTGTCTCCCAATCCAGGGCCGCCCCCTCAATCCACCGGCCTGCCGGGTCCTGCACCAAATCTCCCCGTTCCTGCAGGCCTCGCAGCAATTCAACGGTGAACAGGGGCTGGCCGCGGGTTTGCCGGTAGAGCATCTCCCGGAAGGCAACCCCCAGCCGGTTGGGTTCGCTGTCCAGAAGAGCCTCCACAAAGTCCCGGCTTTCAGCCTGGCCCAGGTTCACGGTGATATCGCCAAAGTGGCGCCGGAACTCGTTGACCACGGTATCCAGGGGATGCCGCTCGCCCTCTCTCCCGATGGCCACCTCCTCGGGACGGTAAGCCCCCACAATCAGGATGCGGCTGCCTGCCAGGCGCCGGCCCAGGTGGAAGAGCAAGCTGATCGAGCCGAGGTCCGCCCACTGCAAGTCGTCCACCACCAGGAGCAATGGCCCCCGGTGCGCCAGGGTTTGCAGCACCCTGGTGTACTGCTCAAACAAATCGCTCTGCTGCGGGCCGGGAGCGCCGGGGCCGGCGGTCGCCACGCCCTGTTCACCCGCGCCGCTCGCTCCGCTCGGGATGCTCTGCAAAGCCAGTCGAAGGGGTTTGCGTTCCACCAGCTCATTCAGGCGGACCAGCCAGTCCGCCTGGCCGGGCCACTGCGTATAGGCCATCGCCCGCTCAAGCAAAGCTGCCCGAAGAACGAAGGTATCAATCAGGTCCGGCCCGGCCTCTACCAGCGCCTGCGCCGCTGCCGGGAGCGTATGCCACAGGCGGCAGGCATGTTCTTTGGTAATGGCCCCCGCCGCCCACCTGGCTTCGATGTCGCCGGTCAGCAACTCCAGGATCTCGCGAAAGGGCAGGTAGGGGTCGCCAATCCCGGTATAGGCATTGCAGTTCCCGCCGGCCACAACCAGAGCTTGCCCTGCGACCAGAGGGAGTGTCGAAGGGTCAGCATGAGCCTCCTGGGCGCGCCGGGTGAATTCCTGGAGCAGGGCCGTTTTGCCGCTGCCGGCTTCGCCGGTTACAAACGCGACCCGGCCCTGGCCAGCCAGGGCAAGCTTTAGAAACCCGTCCAGTTGCGCCAACTCGTACTCGCGGGCGACGAAGACGGGTCTTTCAATGTGAGGCGGTTCTTTTTCAAGAAAAGAGGAGAGGCTGGCAGCGAGACCAGGCGGGGCAGCAGGGGCTGGCCCGACAGCTTTCAGCTCGCCATTTCGGATTTGCCGGTACAGCCTCGTTGTTTCGTGGGCCGGCTCAACGCCCAGTTCTTCGGCCAGGAGGCGACGACAGCTCTCGTACTGGGTCAGGGCGGCGGTGCGCTGGCCACTGAGCGCCAGCGTTCGCATCAGTTGTTGGTGGGCTGCCTCATCCCAGGGCTCCAGTTCGATTTGCCGGCGGGCGCAGGACTGGGCCGGCTGGTACTCGCCGTGTTGCTCGTAGAGGGCCGCTAGGTGATGGAGTGCGGACGACACCTGCCGGGCCAGTCGCTCTCGTGTAAACAGCGCCCATTCCTCAAAGGCAGGGCTGTCGCCGAGGGAGAACCCCTCCAGGAAACTGCCCTGGTACAAAGCGACGGCTTTTTCTAGACCTGACAGGTCTCTGAGACCCTTCGTCAAGCTCAGGGCACGCTCTGTCAGGTCTGTGAAGGCCGTGACGTCGAGGCAGGAGTCGCTGGCCGGGTTGAACTGGAGGGCGTCGCGGGTGATCAGCAAGAAGGGCGGTTCCGCCTGGCGGTCGCCGATCACCCGGCGGAGGTTGGAGAGGGCATAGCGCAGGTTGCTGAGAGCCTCCCGGTTGGGCCAATCGGGCCACAACAGCCCGGCCAACACCTCGCGGCGATGCGGCCGATCCGCTTCTACCGCCAGATAAGCCAGTAGCGCCCGGACTTTGTTGGATTTAAAGCCCGTGACCGGTTGCCCCTCCAGCGTCACCTGGAAAGGCCCCAGCAAGGAAAGCGACAGATGTGGCATCGTTTCTCCCCCGAAAAGATTCGGAGCAACTCAGCGCCTTTAGAGATTCTACCTCAAATAAGAGGTTTTCTCAAGCTCCACGTCTTCGCCACATTCTGGCCACGTTCTCACCACCTGTGTTTGCTATAGTGAGGGTGAAATCAGTCCACTATTGGTGCGACTCGTAAGGAGGCGCACCCTTATCAACAAAGAAATTTGGTTCTTTCGGATTTCAGGGGGTAATGCAATCAAATCCGTAAAACGTGAAACGTAAATTTACGCATTACGTTTTAGTGCGTAGCCTCCCTTTGGGACGTTTTACGATGTCAACTTCCTGAAATCCGATTGAACCAGAAAATTAAGGAGAATAAATCATGGCAACCCAAACTAAAGTCAACAGTCTAAGTCAAGTCGTTCGGGAGCATATTGTCAAGCCACGTTTTAAATGGCTGTTGGTGGCTATGGCTATCCTGATTGTGGCGCTGGTGATAGGTTTTGTTTTTATGGCTACCCCGCCCATAGCCGAAAATCAGCCTGGCAACCAGCGCGCCTTTGAGGCCGACGCGGCTCGCTACACGGCCCTGGCTGGGTATTACCTGGCCAAAGATGAAGCCAACCGGCAGCGAGCTATCAAGGCCGACGCGGCTCGCTATAATGGCCTGGCCAACTTCGACCTGACGGAAAATGAGTCCCGCAACCAGCGCGCCTTTGCGGCCGATGCGGCCCGGTACGCTGCCCTGGCTGAATATTATGCCGCAGAGAACGACAGTCTACAGCGCGGTATGGCGGCCGACGCCGCCCGGTACACGGCCCTGGCTGAATATTATACCGCCGCCGGGAAATAAGAGCGTGTTTCTTAAATCAAAATTGGCTGCAAAACCGGCCTTCACATGTCACTCTGAGCGACCCGCTTCGCAGGGGAGCGAAGAGTCCCCGAAAAGGCCTCTGGCAAGAGGCGGTATCGGGGATTCTTCGGCCTTCGGCCTCACGCAAAGCGTGACATTTAAGAAACACGCTCTAAGGTCACCATGCTTACGCATCGACACAGAGAGCACAAAACATAACAGACAACTCTTGCTCTCTAGTGTCGTGTGGTCGCGTCAGGACACCTAAACTGTCAGGGTTCACCGCAGGGTATGACTTAGCCCGTTTTCACGAGCTGGGCAAAGGGGAAGGGACAACCTGCCCCTATGTTGTTAGGGCTGAGAAACCAGAGGGGCCAGGATACACCTGAGACCAGGCGCCTCCTCACCTTGGCTGATCTTGATGATCGGACCTCGTCAGCCGGGGCGGCTGGCGTGCCTGCGCCTAAGACAACCGGACCGATCATCAGGTGGAGTTCGTCAACTAGATCCTGAGCCAGCAAATCGTTCTAGAGGGTGCGGCTGCCAAACACCAAGATGTCTTGGCCGGTTTGGCCTTTGAGTGTGGCAATCTGCTGGTGAGCGTCGGCGCGGCGGATGATGCGGGTGTTAGGCCACGGTTCTGTCTCTTCTGAGGTCAGGCTGTCTGATATGACGACTTTGTCGATGACGTTATTGAGCCGTGATATCTCCCGTCGGATGGGCGTAGCGTTGGGATCATCGGCCACGAACGGCCAGAAACTCCTGAACCCATCGTAGGTCGTCTGTCCCAGCAGCAACGTATCGGCGGCGCGCAGCCGTTCGGCGTTATAGGCATCGAAGCTTTCGTCCAGCGGGTAGACCTCCCGGCGATAGTCGAAACTGCTATCGTGTATTTTCACCCAAAAATTTGGGACAAAATAGCACAAAGCGCTAACTACAACGTGTAGAAGATAACGGTCCAACAGCCAGCATTCAGCCGTGCCGCACTAACAGATTGGAATAAGTGTAAGCACAAAATTACCTTTCAAAATGCCAACGATCTTGGAGACGCGCAGTGGCATTGGCTGGATTACATTGTTGGGCCGCGGTCGGGCTGCCCGACAACACTCATGCGTCTGGTTTCAACCGGCTTAAAAGTACGCTCCAGTCGTCCTGACGGTGGCCTTTGCCCCATACGATTTCGAACGTCACGCGCGACGTACAGGGGTGCTGCAGCGCCTCCACGAAGGCTTCGGCAACGTCCGCACGGGCAATCTGGTAGCGGGGCGCCAGCGGGAGATCGCTCTGGCTGACTTCCACGGCACGTTGGCCGCCCGGGCTGTTCCGGAGAAAGCCCACGCGAATGATCGTATAATCCAGGCCGCTGGCGCGAATCTCCGCTTCAACGTGGCGTCGCCAGACGAGGGTGTCTCCCTTGAGAAAGTTGAGGAGACGGGCCGTCAGGGACGGCGTGTTGATCCCAATCGAGTTCAGATAGAGGAAGCGGCCAGCGAAACCCTCCCGGCGCGCGGCTGTCAGCGTGTTCAGCACCCCCTGGTAGTCGGTTAGCCTGACGAGACTTTCAGGCGCAATGCGCCCACTGTGAACCCCGGCCGTGAAGATGATGTGGCTTATGCCCTGCACGGCGGGAGAGAGGGTATCGGGCTGGGTGATGTCTCCAGCGATCACCTCCACCGTTAAGTCCAGTCGTGACGCGGCCCGAACTGGATCGCGAGCTAACACGCGCACTCGATAACCGTGCTGGAGCAGCAGGCGAGCGATCAGGAGTCCGGTGCCCCGCGTGCCGCCGATAACCAACACGTGCTCATTTATGGCCATCGCATAGCTCCTAGAGTGGGCCGCCTACAGAGCGGACTTCAGCGGCGACCCACCGATAGATCAGGAAAGCCATCGGCCTGCTGATACGAACTCAACATTGCTCCAATCTTGGGACGCATCTCTCCCTCCGTGGTTCAGAGATGAGGGTCGCGTCGCTCGAGAAGCGTCCGCAGATCGCCCACCGGGCCAAGGTGCCGGAGTTTGTCCGGATTGACGATCGAGGTCACGGTCTGGATCTCTCCATTGGCGATGTCGAGCGCCATCACGCCGATCAACTTCCCCTGGCCATCGAACTCGAGGGCGCCCGGCAGGCCGTTCACCTCAACTTGACGAAACGCCGCTCCGGCGACCCGGAGGGTTCTGGCCCAGGCCAGCACAGTGCGTGCCACCCGGCTGCGACCCCGCAGCGGCCGGGTGAGGGCAGGGACCTTGCCGCCGCCATCGCCGTGCAGCACCACATCGTGGGCCAGCAGCGCCTCGAGAGCACCCAGATCACCTTCCTGAGCCGCGGCAAAGAAGCGCCGCGCCAGCTCGTCACCCTGCTCCCGGGAGGCTTCAAAGCGCGGCCGGTGGTCCGCCACGTAACGGCGAGCCCGTGCGGCAAGCTGCCGGACATTGACCTCGCTTGTGCCGATCACCGCGGCGATTTCGGCGTAGCTGTAATCAAACACTTCGCGCAGCAGGAACACCGCCCGTTGCTCGGGAGACAAGCTCTCCAGCAGGAGGAGAAGAGCGAGGGAGAGCGAGTTGGACAGCCCGGCCTGGCGCTCCGGATCAGCAGCCGGATCAGTGACGAGCGGCTCTGGTAGCCACTCACCCACGTAGGTTTCCCGGCGCCGCCGCGCCGAGCGCAGCTCGTCGATCGCCAGCCGGGTCGTTACCGTCGCCACGAAGGCAAGCGGGGACTCAATCCGCTCTCCCGCCGCGAGCGTATGATGAACTCGTAACAACGCCTCCTGCACGATGTCCTCGGCCTCGACGACGCTGCCGAGCATCCGGTAAGCGATGGCGAACGCCCGCGGGCGGAGCTCGTCGAGGAGGTGATCGTCGGGCCTGGTCACGCAGCCACCTCGGCGAATCCCTGGCGCCAACTGGGGTGGCGCGGACGCCAGTCCAGCTCGCGTTTGGCCTTTGCGTTCGACGCACCACGCGCCTCAGTCAGCATGACTGTGAGGGCCTCTCCGGCGAGCCACCGCCCGAGCCAGCGCGTCACCCTCCAGGGAGGCTTCGCACCCAACACGGTCGCGGCCAGGGGGAGCCACTCCGCGACCGGCGCCGGGTCGTCGTCGACGATGTGGTAGATCCCGCGCCGGCCGCGCTCGAGCGCAGCCACGGTCGCCTCAGTGGCGTCCTCGATGTGGATAAACGACCAGACGCCAGCCCCGTTGCCGACCAGCGGGAACTTCCGCTGACGGATCAGCTCGAAGTGCTCACCGCCAGGAGCCAGCGAGGTGTCCGGACCATAGAAGCTGCCATAGCGCAATACGATGCCCTCGGTCCAATCCGCACCCGTGACCGCCTCTTCGAGGTGACGGATCGCTTCAATTGTACACCGCATTCCCTGGGGTGGTGTGAGATCGAGCGGCTCGTCCTCGCTCTTGACCGGCCCACCGTTGTGCGCGAACGGCAGGCCAGAGCCGACGTAGCTCTGGGCAACGAAACGACGCACCCCCACAGCGTGGCCGGCGGCCAGCAGATGGTCGGTCGCCTCGATGCGGAGGCGATTGGTGAGGGCCATGACCCGATCGGGTTCACCCGCGTCGAGTGAGCCGGTCAGGGCCGTGAGTTGGTGGACGATCACCTCGGGTTCGGCCTCGGCCACTACCCGAGCTACGGCCTCGGGGTCGAGAGCGTCGCCCACCACGGGCGTCGCTCCCAGGTCAAGGATAACTTCACACTTCGAGGCGCTGCGGGTCATCCCGACGACGTTGTGCCCGCTCGCGACGAGCTGCGGCACAAGCTGCTTTCCCAGCGCCCCGGTGGCGCCTGCGACTAGAATCTTCATAGTATCTCCTTTCAGTGGTTCTAATAATATGACGAGATACCATGCCGATTTGTGACAGTCGCCGCTGAGATCATGCGATTTGTACAAGAAACCACAATGATGGTTTTGCCGGTTATCTTACTGTCATAGGCTTCGCCAATGGCTGGGTGCGCGAGTTGGGTGGGACCGATCTGAGCCATCTGACTTTACTGGCCTGACCAGGGTCTCAGCCGTGGAACCCAGCGGGGCACGTTGGCCTTATACCGGCGATAAGCCTCGCCAAACCGTGCTTCCAACCCCGGCTCTTCTGACCAGACAAAATAGAAGTGGTTGATAAAAATGAACACCCCGGCCCACAGGCCCACCACCCACGAACCCCATAGCAGCGCCTGGCCGATCAACATCAACGCCACCCCGCTAATCATAGGGTTGCGGACAAACCGGTACGGTCCTACAGCCACCAGGTGGCGGGTTGGATCCCAAGGGGCCAGCGTACCCTGGCCGACCCTGGCAAATAGCCTGAGGCACCAACTGAACAGCCCGAATCCAACGATGAGACACCCTATCCCGGCAGTACGAGCCAGCCATACGGTCGGCGAACTATCGCTCCACCGATGGTCGCTGGCCGCAAAAGCGGTGAGAAGCCAGGCGGGCACGACCACCACGGCCAGAAAGGGCAAGAGCAGGATAGCCAGCACATGACGCAGCATGATCAACATAGTGTACCCAAGTCCATCCCCATGGGGAACTGATGGTTACAACCAGGACCTTCCCTGACTATAGACGCAGCCATCCAGCGGAGCACGGTCAATGCACACGCCGGTGATACGCCTTTC
>JBFMCB010000105.1:0-10709 GCA_040754915.1 Chloroflexota bacterium
GGCCATCCTCGTCGATAAGGAAAGCTACCTCCTCGAACTCTGCCGGTACGTGGTCTTGAACCCCGTGCGGGCGAAGGTGGTAGAAGAGGCAAAGGGGTGGCCATGGAGCAGCTACCTGGCCACAGCGGGGTTAAAGCCTGTGCCGGGGTATCTATCGGTAGACTGGATACTCGGCCTCTTCAGCACCGGGAGAAGGACTGCGCAAAGGAGATATCAGGCGTTCGTCGAAGGGGGATGCAGGGTGCGTCACCGTGGGATGAGCTTCAGGGGCAGGTGTTGCTAGGTGAGGAGGGATTTGTAGAGAGGTTCAAAGGCCTGCTAACCGACAGGAAACAGGTCGCGGTGCAGCAGGGAGCAGGTAGCGGTCAGCAGCCAGCAGATAGCGACGAGCAGCGAGCAGCTAGGGGCTCCCCGCCTCCTGCCCCCTGCCCTCTGCTCCCTGCCCCCTGCTAGAGGGGCATCCACGACGCTCACGTGAAATACGGATACACGCTTAAGGAGATTGCGGGTCACCTGAAAATCCACTATACTACGGTCAGCAAGGTGGTCTCAAAAAAGATTGGGGCGAGAACTGATTTTTCAAGACCTGATCCCTGATCTCTCTCAAACAAAAAGCTGCCAAACGATCTTGCAGTCCATGCCTCTTGCTTTTTTGCCATTTTTGTGATAGTATGATTCATGCAAAGCCCGGCTGTGCTCGTGATGCAAAGCAACGTTTTGAGCCAACATCTCGGACCAAGGGAGCTGAAGTCTGTAGGGGCTGCGCAAGTTCTTTGACCTATCCGCAGGTTTTCCTGGGAGACAGTCCGGGGACGCGGCAATAACCGAAGGTAAGCGCCCACCTGCTTAGGCAGGTTCAAAACCGAGTAGCACACGACACGGCGGGGTTTTTTGTACCCGAGACAGGTGTCGGAAGGCATCGTAGACGTCAGAAGGCGTCGAGAGCCTGCAGACGTCGTCAAGCGAGTCGGCTCGAGTCCGCAACCTGGATAGCCAGGCTTCTATCCTGGCGAAAGGCGTTGAAGGAGACAGGCTGGCGGCGAGGTGCCCCAGCAGAGACGGCCGGGACGGTGGAACCGGCCGGAGGCAGCGCCGCTGAAGCATCGCTCCGGAGCCGTTGAGCGAAAGGGCAGGAGAGGTCAACCAGCAAGGAGCTAAGGAAAGGTGTCATTGCGAGGAGCCGAAGCGACGAAGCAATCCCCAGGTGCGATGAGATTGCTTCGCTTTGCTCGCAATGACAGCCTGGCTGAGCAGCTAAAGAGTCAGTCAACGGGTCAAACGGTGGCGGGCAAAATATCTGCTGATTGACTCGTCGCTCAGTGGCCGATCCTTGCCTCACTAGCCTCAACCGGAGACCTTCACCGTTAAAAGAAGGGGGGTATAAGGCCAGGCAACACGGCCCGTACCCTGATGAGTGGGCGGATACGCCAAGCTGGGTGGTACCGCGGGAGCTACAAGCTCTCGTCCTGGAAGAAGAAGGGACGAGAGCTTTTTGTTTAGCGAAGGGGAAGCTCGTTCAAGACGGCGGGCACGATTCCTGCCCTACGGATCCGAAGAAAACAGAGGACCAGGGGAGCATTGGATAATGAACGAAATTAGAAAGCCCCAGACGCCACCCCAAGGCGCCTCGGGGGCCACGGGAGCGATGGCTTTTGATCTGAGCTTGAGCGGCGCGATGGTGGAGAAGCCCGATTACACCCTGGTCTTCGACGGGGGAAGCCTGGGCAATCCGGGGCCGGGCTACGGGAGCTACGCGCTCTTTCGGCACCAGGACGGGAAGAGCCGGGTGGTGCGCCTGGACCTGGGGCCAGACATGACCAACAACGAGGCCGAATACGACGCCCTGCTCGCCGGGCTGGAGGATCTGCTGAGAACCATCGAAAAAGCGAAGCGCGACCCGGGACAATACGGCCTGGAGGTCCGGGGCGATAGCGAGTTGGTGATCAAACAGCTCATGGGTCGGT
Organism: Chloroflexota bacterium; assembly: GCA_040754915.1. Lineage (GTDB taxonomy): Bacteria > Chloroflexota > DTOL01 > DTOL01 > JACQYG01 > JACQYG01. The sequence continues at coordinate 1,965 of JBFMCB010000105.1, forward strand.
GGAAAGCGAAAAATCAGCGCATGAGGGCCCGGCGCAACCGGGCCATGGCCCTGATGCAGCGTTTCAAGGGGTACAGGCTGGTGCATCAACCCCGGGAGGACACGGTGAAGCTACTGGGACACTGACCGGCATCCGGCCCGATCGATTCTGAAGCAAGGAGACACCGATATGTTTAAGCCGGTGACGAGCAGGGTATCATTCCCCAAGATGGAGGAAAAGATACTGAGCTTCTGGCGCAAGAGCCGGATCTTCCAGGAGACCCTGGAGAAGAACCGGGACAAAGAGCGCTATGTGTTCTACGAGGGGCCTCCCACCGCCAACGGCCTCCCCGGCATCCACCACGTGCTGGCCCGGGCCTTCAAGGACCTTTTCCCCCGCTACCAGACCATGAAGGGCAGATACGTCTTGCGCAAGGGGGGCTGGGACACCCACGGCCTGCCGGTGGAGCTGGAAGTGGAGAAGGAGATCGGCTCCACCGGCAAGGGCGATATCGAGAAGTTCGGCATCGCCGCCTTCAACCAGAGGTGCAAGGAGAGCGTCTTCCGCTACGTAAAGGAATGGGAACGCCTTACCGAGCGCATTGGCTTCTGGATCGACATGGTGGACCCCTACGTTACCTATCATAACTCCTACATTGAAAGCGAGTGGTGGATACTCAAGCAGCTCTGGGACCGGGGGCTTTTATACAAAGGCTACAAGGTCACCATGCACTGCCCGCGCTGTTCTACGTCGTTGGCCGACCACGAGGTGGCCCTGGGTTTCCAGGATGGCGTGGAGGACCCCTCGGTGTGGGTGCTCTTCCGGGTGGAGAAGAGCGCCCCCGGACCGCTGGCCGACCTCCTTCCGGCGGCCTTCCTGGCCTGGACCACCACCCCCTGGACCCTGCCGGCCAACCTGGCCCTGGCGGTGAAGGGCGATGCCGACTACCTGGTGGTGGACTATGCCGGCCAGCGCCTGATCCTGGCGGCGGCCCTGGCCGACCAGGTTTTGGGTCACAACAGGTACGCCGTGATCCGCACGGTGAAAGGCGCCGACCTGGTGGGGGTCCGCTACGCCCGGCTCTTCGACAGCGTCCCCGCGCCGGGGGATGTGCCGGACCTGGGGGCGGCCTACCGCGTTATCGTCGATGAGATCGTGTCCCTGGAGGACGGCACGGGCATCGTGCACATTGCCCCGGCCTATGGAGACCTGGAGGTGGGGAAGCGGGCCGGCCTGCCGACGCTCTTCTCGGTGGACCTGAAGGGCGAGGTGTTGCCGAAACTGACCAAGTTTGCTGGACGGTTCTTCAAGGACGCCGACCCGTTGATCATCGCTGACCTGAACCAGCGCGGGCTCTTGTTGCGCAGCGAGAGGGTGACCCACAGCTATCCTTTCTGCTGGCGCTGCAATGCCCCCCTGCTCTACTACGCCAAGAGCTCCTGGTACATCAAGACCACCGCGGTGAAGGACCGGCTGATCTGGGCCAACAACCAGATCAACTGGTACCCGACCCACATCAAGGAAGGACGGTTCGGCAACTGGCTGGAGAACAACATCGACTGGGCCCTGTCCCGGGAGCGCTACTGGGGCACGCCCCTGCCTATCTGGCAGTGCGAGTCCTGCGGTGGCCAGGAGTGCATCGGCAGTGTGGCGGAGCTGAAGCAGAAGGCCGAGAGCTCGAGGCTGCCTGTGGAGTGGGATAAGCTGGACCTGCACCGGCCCGATATCGACCAGGTCGAATGGGAATGCGCCGGATGTGGCGGCACCATGCGGCGGCTCCCAGAGGTGCTGGACTGCTGGTTCGATTCGGGAGCCATGCCGGTGGCCCAGTGGCACTACCCCTTTGAGAAACAGGACCGGTTCACGGACCAGTACCCGGCGGACTTCATCTGCGAGGCCATTGACCAGACCCGTGGATGGTTTTACAGCCTGCACGCCCTCTCGGTGCTGCTCTTCGACCAGCCCTGTTACAAGAACTGCGTGGTGCTGGGGCACATCCTGGATTCCACCGGCCAGAAGATGAGCAAATCCAAGGGCAACGTAGTGGACCCCTGGCAGGTGTTGAATGCCTACGGCGCCGACGCCCTGCGCTGGTACCTCTATACGGGGACGCCCCTGGGCAACCCGTATCGTTTCGGCGCCGAGCAGGTGGTGGAGGTGCTGCGGCGGTTCCTCCTGACCCTGTGGAACACCTACAGCTTTTTCGTCACCTACGCCAACCTGGACATCGCGGACTGGAAGAGGGAGATGGGCCCGGGCATCGTGCTCTCAGCCGAGCATCCCCTGACCTCCAGCCTCGAGCCCCTGGACCGCTGGGTCCTTTCGGAGCTGAATACCCTGGTGGGCGCAGTGAACAAGGGGTTAGACGCCTACGACGTGGCCGGCGCGGCCCGGGCCATCGAGCGTTTCGTGGATGACCTATCCAACTGGTACGTGCGGCGCAGTCGCCGGCGCTTCTGGAGCAAAGCGGGAGCCAGCCGCAAGAGCGACCTGGAAAAGCGGGCCGCCTACGGGACCCTTTATACCTGTCTGGTGACGGTTTCTAAGCTCCTGGCACCCTTCATGCCCTTTGTGGCCGAGGAGATGTACCGCAACCTAGTGCGCTCGGTGGACGCCGCTGCCCCGGAGAGCGTGCACCTGTGCGACTTCCCGGAGGCCAACGCCGCTTTCCTGGATGAGAAGCTGATGGAGGAGACCCGGCTGGTGATGCGCACGGTGAGCCTGGGGCGGGCAGCCCGGAGCAAGGCCAACCTGAGGGTCCGGCTGCCTCTTGCCCGGGTGGTGGTCAAGGTCAAGACGGCGGAGGAGCAGGCGGCCCTGGAGCGCCTGGCAGACCAGGTGATGGACGAACTGAACGTGAAGGCACTGGAGTTCACCGAAGACGAGGCCAGGCTTTTGAGCTACACGGTGAAGCCCGTGTTGAATCTCCTGGGGCCGAAATACGGCAAAAGGCTCACGGCTATCAGAGCGGCCCTGGAGAAGGCCGACGCCGCCCAAGTGGCGGCCTGGTGCCGCGCCGGCAAGCCGGTGCCCTTGGACCTGGAGGGCGAGACGGTGACGCTCCTCCCGGAGGAAGTCCTGGTGCAGACGGGGGACAGGGAGGGATTCGCCGTGGCTGAGGAAGGGGGCTATCTGGTGGGCGTGGATACCCGATTGACGCCGGAGCTGATGCGAGAGGGCTTCGCTCGAGAGGTGGTGCGCTACATACAGGATATGCGCAAGGCTGCCGGGTTCGAGATCACCGATAACATCGTCTCCTACCTGGAAGGTGGCCCAGGGCTGCGGGAGGCCCTGGAGGCCCACGGGACCTATGTGCGACAGGAGACGCTTTCCCGGGAATTGCGCCAGGAGGCTGCACCAGCAGGGGCGCATGCCCAGACCGTGGAGATAGAAGGCGAGCCGGTGACGCTGGGCGTGGTGCGGTGCAGGCAGTGAGAAGTGGCTAGCGGAAGGCAGGCGGAATTGGGAGAATTGGCCCCCGCACACCAAGGGCTTGCTTTTTGCGGTAAAATCGGGTACAATAAACCGAAGTCGGCGGGGTGGCCGGCGCGGGTGATCCCACCATCGACAATGTTGCATATAGAGTGGGGGCGAAGTGCCGTGATTGCAACCAAGGAAATGCTGAGAAAACGCCTCGAAGAGGAACGTGCTAGACTGCAGAGCGAGCTCTCCCAATTGAGCATTGGGGGCTCCGGTGCCACCGAGGACATGACCGGTGAGCACGCCGGTTATGGCAACCACCTGGCCGATGATGCCACGGAGATCTTCGAGCAGGAACGAAACCTGGCGCTGCGGCGCAACCTCCAGAACCTTTTGGCCATGTCCGAACACGCCCTACGCAAGTTCGATGCGGGCACCTACGGCCGGTGTGACGAGTGCGGGGGCCCTATTGACCCCGCCCGGCTGGAGGCATTGCCCTGGGCCAGCCTCTGCATCCGCTGCAAGGCCCGGCAGGAAAGACGGTAGGGCCTTCGTGGCACTCTCTTACCCTCTTGGCCGCTGTACTGCGATTCCCACATCTCGTTGCCATCGGAGGTCTCTTGGCGCTGCTCAAGAACTGGAAGGATGCCATCCTCTTCCCCACTGCCGCCCTCGTCTTCTCTCTGGATCAGGTTTCTAAGGCCCTGGTGGCAGAGAATCTGACCCGTGGGCAGCCCTGGTCGCCGGTACCACAGTTGGAAAGGTTATTTTCTTTTACCTATATCACCAACTCCGGCGCTGCCTTTGGGCTTTTTCCCGATCAGACTATCCTGTTCATCCTGATCGCTTTTGCCGTCATCGGGATGATCGTCGTTTATTATCGTTACCTGCCCATGGACGGGGCACTGATGAGGTTCAGCCTGGGATTGCAACTGGGGGGCGCCCTGGGCAACCTGCTGGACCGGCTGCGCATGGGCTACGTCATTGACTTTCTGGACTTCAAGTTCTGGCCCATCTTCAATCTGGCCGATAGCGCCATCGTAGTGGGGGTGGCCATCCTGGCCTGCTACCTATTCTTCCTCAAGAAAGAGAGACCGGCGGCCTCGTGAAGCTGCCACCGCTTTGCCCTTGTGCCAGGGACAAGCCGTCGGGAAAAAGCCGACCGGCATTCCTTCGTAAACCAGGAAGAAGCATTATATAGAGCGTTCCTGGCGGTATTCAGGGAAGGGCTCAGATGAGCGCTGAAGCTGGCGCTCCCTCTCGCACCTGGCTGGTGGACCGGGGTGGGGAGCGCCTGGACCTTTTCCTGGCGGAACATGAGCCCGACCTCTCCCGTGCCTTCCTGCAGCGGCTGATCCGCTCCGGGCAGGTGACGCTGAACGGTGCCACGGCCAAGCCCTCAACCCGGCTCAAACCCGGCGACGAGATAGCCCTCCACATACCACCCCCGGCACCGCTCGGGCTGGCCCCGGAAGCTATCCCCTTGAACATCGTTTTTGAAGACAGCGATGTCCTGGTAATCGACAAGCCCGCCGGGTTAGTGGTGCACCCCGCGCCGGGACACGCCGGGGGCACGCTGGTGAACGCGGTCCTGGCCCATTGCCCCGACCTGGGCGGCATCGGGGGAACTATGCGGCCAGGCATCGTCCATCGCCTGGACAAAGACACCTCGGGCCTCATGGTCGTGGCCAAGAATGCCCGGGCCCAGGAGAGCCTGGCCGGGCAGTTTAAGCGACGCGAGGTGATGAAGTCATATTTGACCCTGGTGCACGGGAGGTTGGAGCCCAGCCAGGGGACCATCCGGGGGGCGATCGGCCGTGATCGCCTCCGTCGTCAACAGATGGCGGTGGTGGGCGCCGGCGGGAAAGAAGCCATCACTCACTACCAGGTCCGGGAGCGCTTTGCCGGCCCCCTGGGCCATTTCACGCTAGTCGAAGCTCAACCGGAGACCGGCCGGAGCCACCAGATCCGGGTTCATTTCGCCGCCCTGGGCTACCCTGTAGCGGGGGACCGGGTCTACGGCCCCAGGGCGAAGGGCCTGGTAGCGGCGCGACAGTTCTTACACGCCCACGTGCTGGGCTTTCGCCTGCCATCCACCGGGGAGTGGCGTGAATTCCGCTCCCCACTGCCCCAGGACCTGGATCAGGTGCTGAGGCGACTCGAGTCCAGCCCACTCAGCCGGACTTGATGTGGGCGATCATCGCCGGTGTGACCAGGGGCACGATCTTTGGGAGCATCTTGGGCATAAGGCTCGCCATGACCTTGGGCATTAGGTCCGGCATCTGCTGCTTCATGAAGTCAGGCATGGGCACCCGCTTCTCCACGGCCTTGAGCATGTCTGGCATCACCTTGGGCATCATGCCGGGCATCAGCAGCGGGAAGAGCACCGGGAACATTGGCTTCATCATGGCCAGCATGGCGTCCCGGAGGGGCCCGGGCAGGCGCCGGACTACCGCCAGCATGGCCTTCATGTAGGCGGGCATGGCCGCCATCATCTCCGGCATCAACTCGTTCATCAAGGCTGCCATCTGCTCCACCCTCATCAAGTCGATCATCCGATCGAAGACACCCCACATCTTCAGGGCATAGGGCGTGGGGTCCGGGATTTTGATGCCCAGGCTCTGGGCCACAAAGGCCGCCAGGTCCTTCACCGGCATGCTCGACCCCACCTGCTTGGCGCTGACCCGTAACTGAAACTGGCAACATGGGCAGAGGGCCAGGGTCATCTCCGCGCCTGTGGCCTCGGCCTCGCGGATGCGCATGCCGCCCAGGGTATCCGAGGTGGGATAGGGCTCGCCAATACGGGTGAGCACCGAGCCACAGCATCGGGCCTCCTCCCGATTGTGCGCCATCTCCACCAGTTCCACACCGGGGACGGCCTGGATGACCTGGCGCGGGGCATCGTAGATCTGGCCGGCACGGCCAAGGTGGCAGGAGTCGTGGAAGGTGACCTTCGCCGGGATAGGCTGCTCGAACCTCAGGCTACCATCGGCGATTTTCTCCGCCAAGACCTCGGTGTAGTTCTTGGCCTGGAAGGGATAGTCGATTCCCAGTTTCTTGGCCCACTGGGGATAGTAGGTGTGCCACACCAGCCAGCATGCCGGGCAGGAGGTGACCACCGTCTTCACGCCGCGAGCCTTCATGTTTTCGATATTGCGGCGCATGTTCTCCTCCCAAATATCCCACTTCCCTGCCACCAGCATGGGAATCCCGCAGCAGGATTCGTCGGAGCCCAGGGTGGTGAACTCCACGCCCGCCCGGTCCAGCAAGGCAGCGGCAGCCTGGGCGATGTCGTGCTCGACGTACGAGGCCGTGCAGCCAGCGAAGTAGGCCACCTCTGCCTTCTCTTTGAGCTTGGGGGCCAGTTCCCCCGGCGTCCAACGGGCGCGGTCCTTTCGGAAGTTGGCCCAGATGTTGTGCTCCTTTTGCAATGAGGCGGCCATGATCTCAAAGGGCGGGAAGGTGAGGTGACCCCGCCGCTGCACCAGTTCCCCCCGCATCACGCCCCAGGAGGGCTCGATGGGCAGGTCGAGCTGGCAGTTCAGGTCGCATTTCTCGCAGGTGGTGCAGAGGAGAAAGGTGTCCACCATTTTCTGGTCAAACTTGGCCTTCCCCTTGAGCACCTCGTTGAGGAAGAACCACTTGCCCCGGGGGCTGGCCGATTCCCAGCCCCGGCCTTGGTAGAGGGTGCATTCATCGACACAATAGCCACACTGGGCACAGGCCTGGGCATACCAGGAGACCTCCGCCGGATAGCCCTTGATGCTCTTCTGGCGTTCGCCCAGGGAAACCTGGGGAAGGTTGCCCAGGGCCCGCACGACTGGCTCCAAGGCAGCGGCGAGACCCATGAAGGAAGTCACCAGATTTCCGTCCAAGACCTTCCCGGGATTCAACAGGCCCTGAGGGTCCACCTGCCGCTTGAACTCTCGTATCCTGGTCGCCCGGCCGTTGCCCAGGACGCTTCCGGCCTCCTGGGTCAGGTAGAGACCCGTGGAATAGGCACGGCCACCATGGCCCTTGGCGATCTTGAGCACGGAAAGGGAGAGGCCGTAGGCCAGGTTGAAGCCGAAGGAACGCTCGTCGTGGGGGACAAACCCCAGGATAACCACCTCTCGGCCGCGGACCACCATCCCTTCCATGACCAGGGGCTGCCGGATACCGGCCTCCATTTCCTTGAGGACCGCGTCCAGCTTGTCCAGGGGCACTACTACCTCAGCGGGCACCAGTGAGGGCCCCAATCGTTTCACCTTCATGGGGGAGAAGCGCTCCTCCCACTCGTGAGAGGCCAGCTCCTCTGGGAGCACCTGGCCATCCTGGCCAACGATGATATCCCTCAGGCGATCCTCGATGGCTGCTCGTTGCGTCCCGGGGTAGGCGAAGAGCGCGATATAGGTCGCGGGGAGGCGCGGACGTTGGTGCACCGGTTGGCCGTGGTGGGTTCGGGGCGGGAGCTGGTTCTTCAACTCGGCCATCTTGGGGTTAATGAAGCTCACCGACCAGAGGGGCAGCTTCTCTTGGTAGACTGCCTCTAAAGCCCGCGCCAGGGCACTGGCTTCCGGGAAGCTGGCTGCAGCGACGGCCTCCGGGTCACGCTTTCGCACTTGTAAGGTGACCTGGGTGATAAACCCCGTGATCCCCTCGGCATCGCTGATCAGCTCCAGATCGTCGCCGGTGAACTCCTTCACCAGGCCGTTGGGAAGCACCACGCGAGCGCTAACGACGTTCTCACTGAACCAGCCATAGCAGTAGCTGCCGATGCCCGCTCCCCCCTGGGCCAGCCATCCACCCACAGTAGAGCCGGGGAAGCTGGTGGGATAGGAGCGCAAAGCCAGGTCGTGCTCGCCCAGGAACGTCTCCAGGTGCTTCCAGATGACGCCGGCCTCCACGGTGACGGTCTGGGCCCCGGCGTCCACGGCCAGGATGCGGTCCATACGGCTGAAATCAACTACCACTGCTCCCTTGAGGGGGAGCACGCCGCCGTAACCGCTGGTGGCCTTGCCCCGCGGGACCAGTCTAATGGCTTTTTGGCCGGCTAATCTCACCAGTTTGAGCAGCTCGCCCTCGTTCTCCGGTTGGACGATGCCGCCGGCGGTGGCGTCACCGACCAGCGGCTGAATAAGGGCGGGCAGAACCCCCACGTCGTGGGAGTAGAGCCGCCTCTCGGTCTCGTCAAAGGTCACCCGCGGGCCGAAGATTGCCTTAAGCTCGCCTCTAACCTCTTGGCATAGCTCCTTCATCGTATCAGCCTCCTGTTGCCGGACAAAGAAAAAATTTTGTAAGAAATACCATTTGTCGATACGGTAAACCGGCGCTTAGTGCAGATTATCACAGGTTAACTATAAATGC
>JBFMCB010000106.1:0-10699 GCA_040754915.1 Chloroflexota bacterium
GTTTCTTTCCTGTTCGGCACGACGGCGATAGTTGATGAAATCCGCCTGGGCCCGCTGCCAACCGGCTAGGAAGTTTGCCGACTTGGTCTTTTCCTCCTCCAGATCCTTCTTCAGGGCCTCCAGCTCTGAGGGCACCTCGGCGACCCCCGCTACCGGTACCTTCTCTTCGGACACCCGGGAGGCAGCGAGCTCCTCCTGATTTGTCTCCGACACCACGTCAACCTCCAGATAAAAGATTAGTACGCCATAACAACCCGGAAAGGCAGAGCAGGCCTATCTTTAGCCATACAGTTCACCCAGGAGCCTGCTCATTAACTGGGCCATGAATCGCACGGTGGAGATAGCTCGCCAATAGGGCAGGCGCGTGGGGCCTAACACGCCCAGCACCCCTGCGGCCTCGCCCTCCACGCCGTAGCGCGACAGAACCATGCTGAATTGGCGGAGTTTCTCCCAGGGGTTCTCAGCACCGATGATCACCTGAACCCCCTCGGACATCAGGACCTGTGGCATCACCGCCGACAGGACGCTCCGCTGCTCCAAGAGTTCTAATATCTGCCGGGCCCGATCTACCTGGCTAAACTCAGGCTGGCTCAAGATATTGGTCAGGCCGTTGTGGTACACCTCCTGGTGGCCCAGGTCGTCCAGCTGGCGCATGATCTTGGCCAAGACCGCCGCCACCTGGCGCTCCAGCCCACCAAGCTGGTTCAGCTTGCCCTGGATCTGTTCGGCTGTGGCCTCCTGGAATAGCGGATTGAGCCGGTTGGCAATGGCGCTCAACTCTCCCTGGGCCAACGGGCGATCAAAGCTGAGCATCTGTTCCTTGATCGTGCCGCCCTGGAGCACCAACACCATGAGCGCCAAGTCCTCCTGTACGGAGATCAACTCGAAATGCCTTAACCTCGATCGTGCCGATACCGGCGGCGTGATCAATGCGGCGCTCTGGACCGAATGGGCCAGGATGGCCATGGCCAGGCGCAGCCATTGATCCAGCTCCAACTCGACCTGATGGAACTGGTGCTGGATCATCAACTGCTCCACCTGAGGCAGCTCCGCCTCCTCCATGAGCGATTCCACGTAGTAACGATAGCCCTTATCCGTGGGCACCCGTCCGGCAGAGGTATGCGGGTGGGTGACGAGCCCCATTTCCTCCAGGGCAGCCATCTCGTTGCGGATCGTGGCCGGGCTCACCTTTAAGGCGTATTTGCCAGCGACCAGCTCCGAGGCCACGGGCATCGCTGAGGAGATGTAATCTCCCACGATGATCTTGAGCAAGGCTCTCTGTCGCTCAGTTAAGGGTTCCATGTCATGGTCCAGTCCAGTTAGCACTCTCAACATGAGAGTGCTAATACTATAGCACCATTTTGTTGGCTTGTCAATACATTCGTGTGCGGGGGCCAGGATCGGGGATATTATGACCAGGAGCCCGTCCTGGGGCGAGAAGCCGGGCGGTGAGGCAGTACCCGGGCCGCCCTAGTAGGCATTCTTGCCCGAAAGGGCCACCCATATGGTCCTGAGGATGATCTTGAAATCCAACAGTAGGGACCAGTTCTCGATGTAATACAGGTCGTAACGGGTGCGCTCTTCGATCGAGGTGTCGCCCCTGAGCCCATTCACCTGGGCCCAGCCGGTGACCCCGGCTTTTTCCCAGTGGCGGTCCATGTAGCGGGGCACCTGCTTCCTGAATTGCTCTACATAGACCGGGCGCTCCGGCCTGGGCCCCACGACGCTCATCTCCCCCAAGAGGACGTTGATGAATTGCGGCATCTCATCGATGGAAAATCGCCGCAAAAAAGCGCCCAACCTGGTGCGGCGGGGGTCATTTGCCGTGGTCCAGCCGGGGCCGTTGGCCTCGGCATCGGCTTTCATGGAACGGAACTTGATTACCTGGAACGGCTTTCCGTCCAGGCCCACCCGCTCTTGGACGTAAAACACTGGCCCTGGGGAATCAAGCTTGATCAGCAAGGCCATGAACAAGAGAAGAGGGGAGAAGATGACCAGAAATGCTGCACTGAAGGACAGATCGATGATGCGCTTGGCTCCCAGGCGCCAGCCCCGCAGGGCGGCATCGCGGATGCTCACCAGAGGCATGCCAGAGAGATCACCGATGCTCACCTCGGAGGATATCATCTGGAATACATCCGGGTAGACGCGCACGCTTACCTTTTCTCCTCCACAAAGGGATACCAGGGAGATGATCTCCTGATGTGGGGCATGGGGCAGGGCAATGATGACCTCGTCCACGTTCTTCTCGCGGATCGCCTCCACAATACATCCTTCCCCACCACAGACCGGCACCCCCTCCACCTCCTTGAGGCCAGGGTCATTATCGATGAAGCCCACCACCTGATATCCCAACTCCAAAGATTCTCTAATGGTGTGCATGATCCGGCGACCCACCGAGCCGCCGCCGATGATGAGCACTTTGTGCTGGTCCCACCCGTGGGCCCGGAGCACCGCCAGGACAAATCCATTGATCACCCGGAGGGAGAAGACAAAGAAGATGGTCAAGAGCCACATATAGGCTAGCATCAGGCGAGGAGGATCGTATTCCGATTTCAGAACCAGCGCGGAGACGGCGATGGCCGCCACCGTGCCCACCGAAACCGCCACGAAGACGTAGTACAGCTCATCCAGCCGCGAGAAACCGCGCTTCATAAAGTACAGCTTATAGAAAGCGAAGGTGACGAGCAGGGTCAGGTCATAGATCAGGATAACCCGCAGGTATCCTGAAAGCGGGGCGATGTTCTGGGGAGCTGGCACTTCGGTGCTCAGCCGAAGGAAGTACGCCAGCACAAAAGCAAAGGTGAACATTGCCAGATCACTGGCCGCCTGGTAGATGGCAAAAAAGAGGTCGGTCCGTTTCACTCGTTATCCCCTCGGCCGCACCAGGGCAAAGACAATAGCCAAAGCGCCACGCAACAATATACCGGCGACGATAAGCCAGTTCAAGAGAAAGAAGGTGTTCGCGGCGTAGTGCTTTCGATAGAAGATGTACATGGAACGATAGAACTCGAAACTGGTGCGCAGCGGCCGCTGCTTGGAGGACTCCCTTTTGAAGTGGAGCACCTGCACCTTGGGGTAATAGTAGATCTTCCAGCCCTTCTCCTTGATCCGGAAGGCCCAGTCCAGGTCCTCGCCGTACATGAAGAAGCTTTCATCCAGGAGCCCCGCCTGCTCCATGGCCTGCCGACGCACCATCATAAAGGCGCCTACCACCGAATCTACCTCGGCAGTCTCATCAGGATCCAGGTAGGTTAGATTGTAGCGGCCGAAACGGGGGCTTCCAGGAAGGATCCTGGATAACCCCGTCATCTGATAAAATGACACCAGGGGGGTGGGAAAGCTGCGCCGGCAAGCCAGGTCCAGGCTGCCATCGGCCCGCACCAGTTTGGGGCCGGCAACTCCGACCTCAGGGTGCTCCTCCATGAAAGATAGCATCTGGCTCAGGGCATCGGCTGGCAGGACCGTGTCCGGGTTCAGCAGCAGGATGTAACGTCCGCTGGACTGCCGCAGGCCGAGGTTATTGGCGTAGGCGTACCCGCCGTTCACCGGGCTGATCATCACCCTGACCTGGGGGTATTCTGTTCTTACCATCTCCGGCGAGCCATCGCTGGACCGATTGTCAACTACGAAGACTTCGTAGGTGAAATCGCCCCGGCTGGCAAAGATGGAGCGCAAGCATTCCCTGAGTAATTCGCAGGTGTTGTAACTTACGCTGATTATCGACAGGTCAAGCATCGCACGCCTTTGACCCGATAACAGGCAAAAACGACCCCGGCGATCTCGCCTCCGCTCATCTGTGACGCGCTCCTCCTCGCAAACGCCAGAACAACCCCACGGGATAGCCGATCATTTTGGCCAGATCCCCAGTAACGCGGATCATCGGTACCAGGATGATCGCTGGCAAGCGGTGCGCCAGAGGCCAGCCGCGCATCATGGGCCAGAGCCGCCGATATGGCCGCCAGAGATAGACCAAAAGGCCGGCCAGGACCAAGAGCCACAGAACTTTATACCAAAATCCAACGGCAAGTGCAAGGGGCCCCAGGATATAGGCAGTGTAGCGGATCAGGTGCCGTTTGCGCCAGAGATCGGCCTTGCCATCGCCCCGGGCGTAACGGAAATACTGGAGGAAGAAGGACCTCAGGCTGGAACGAGGGCGAAAGTGGGCGATGGCCTGGGGAACGAATTCAAATCGAACTCCAGCTCGTCGCAGACCCAGGTCAAACACCAGGTCCTCGCAATAGTCCAGCCACTCTGGATAGCCGCCGACTGTTTCCCAAGCGGCTTTGGTAAAAGCCACCGACCGGCTGGAAGGCAGGAAGCTCTCCGGCGAGATCTCCCCTAGAGACGGAAGCACCGTGGCCCCCATGGCCGTCTCGAAAATGCCCTGAGGGTCGGCGAGAAAAAAGCCGCTCACCACTCCCGGCATGGCCTCGTCGAGGTTTCGGCCGTTTTCCCAGGGCCTGACCAGCTCCTCCAGCCAGCAGGACTCCAGGCGCACTCCGGCGTCGGTGCTGGCAATAACCTGGCCTGAGGCGGCCCGGATGGCCGCGTTGCGGCCCTGTGCGATGTTACTGCCCGGCAGGGCCAGGACCTCGATGGGCATCCCGGCGGCCGCGAACTCCTGGATGATCTCCGCGGTTCCATCGGTGGATCCACCGTCGGCGATGATGATCTCGTCTGGCGGTCGCGTCTGAGCGCGCAGCGACACCAGCAGCTCAGCGATAGACTTCTCCTCGTCCTTGACGGTGCAGATCACGGATATCTTCATGTCGGGTCACGATCTCTAAGCCAGGTCAGCCAGGGTTGCCAGAACACGCTAGAAATGCGGCCGGACTGCCAGCAGCTCTCCTAGCTTCGCTTTAATGGTTCTGGCCTCGGCCACCAAGCCCGCGTCCAGCTCATAGACCGATTTTCCCGCTAGGTCGGCCTCGATGGCCAGGGGGCTGTAAGACAGATAACCCAGCACCGGGACTTCGGGCAAGCTCCTCAGGATGAACTCCCTGTCGCTTTCCGATCGTACCTTACAGCCCACGGCGAAGACGTGCGGGATACGGATGTCGCCGGCTAAGACAGCAATGGTATGGGCGGTCTCCACTGAGCGCAGCCCCGGCTCCACCACTACGATCATGGCGTTCACCGCCTCGGCCGTGCCCCGGCCCAGGTGCTCCACGCCCGCCTCCATGTCCATGAGCACCACCTGGGACCTCTCCAGCAGGAGGTACCGGACCAGGCTTTTCAAAAGCACGCTCTCCGGGCAGACGCACCCGCTGCCTCCCTTCTTGACCGTGCCCATCACCAATAGCCTGACGTCGTGGTAGCGGGCGCTATACCGCTCGGGGATGTCGTCCACCCGGGGATTCAAGCGGAAAATACCGCCCATGGTGCCGGGCTTGGCGCCGGTGCGTTCCTCGATCAGGTCCTTCATCTCCGAGATGGGGACGATGCTCCGGGCAAGTGCCGTCGGGAAGCCCAGGGCCGAGGCCAGATTAGCATCGGGATCGGCATCTATGGCGATTACCCTATGGCCTTCCTCAGCGTAAAGTCGGGCTAGCAGGCTGACCAGGGTCGTCTTGCCCACCCCGCCTTTGCCGCTAACCGCCAGTTTCAGCATCCATTTTCTCCCGCAACCACCAGCTTGCCGCGGCAATTATAGTACAACCGGCTGGAATATTCCAGGCCATCCCGGGCAAAAAGTTGCGGGCAAAGGCAATGTCTCAATTTGAATTCAAAATCAGATTTAAGGTCGTCACCGCGCCGGCATTTACCGGAGCATCAACCCCACCGGTACGGTAGCCCGGCAAGGCAGCGGTGAGCACGTACTGGCCGGGAGGCAGGTCCACGAAACCAAAATAGCCGTTGCCGTCGGAGGTGACCGAGACGTTGGCCGGGCCGGAGACGCTGACCGTGGCGCCGTCCAGTTCTCGGCCGTCGCTGGCTTTAACCACCCCTCGGATATGACCCCTTGTCGGCTGCTCCTTCCAGGGCATGGCCGGCACCCGGGCCCGAGCCTGAAAGACAGGCGAGCCACCAGGGTTGTGGCTCATGCTTTGCGTAAGGGCTTTCAGGAACTCACTGTTGGGCACGGTTGGCTTTCCAGTCCAGCGGTTTTGGGCGTTGGTGACGGCGTAGGAATAGATCGAGAGGCCCGAGGCGTAGTTTCCCATGGCGGAGGCAGCCCGGGCCCGGCGCATCTGGTTGAGCGTATCGGCGATGGTGTTCAGGTAGGCCCCCACGCCGACGACGACCTGTCGATTGTAGCGATGATCCTTCGACCACTCGATCCAAAGGTCATAAGCCGACTTTCGCTTTGCTAGGTTATCTTGAAGGTAGCACATGGGAACGGCAAAATCCAGGATCCCCTCCTGCAACCAGGCCCGCCAATCCTGGAAGACCTCCTGGTAGGCCCTGGTGTTAGCCCAGTCTGTTTCCCGCACTGGCGGGTTGCCCCAGGGTACGGTAGCGGCGGAGACCTTAACCTTTGGCTTCGTGGCTACGACTCCCAGCCAGATGCGGCGAACCAGGGCCGTCACCTGGTCCCTTCGCCACTGCTGCCAGCGGCGGTCATTGGGCTGGGGCCTGCCCGAGGTGCCATATCGGGAGTTGTAGCGGTCCAGGCTGACCTGGTTGTAGCCCCACTCGATTCCGGGATAGCGAATGAAGTCCAGGTGGATGCCATCTACGTCGTAGTTACGCACCACGCTCAGGCAAACGTTGGCCAGATATTCAGCGGCATCGGGGTGGCCCGGGTCCAGGTAGTCCCCGGACTTTCCCTTGTAGGTGGCGGTCATCCAGTTGGCCGACCCTTGGGCCTTGGGCCCGTGAAGATTGTAAACGTGGTTCGGGCTTTTGGGCGGCGCCAGCCGGGAGGACCAGACGGGCATTACCACCAGCCAGGCATGGACCTCCAGGCGTGGGTTCGCCTGATGGGCTTTGGCGATGGTGTAGGCCAGGGCATCGAAACCCGGAGCGAAGTTCTTATCCTCGGCCCGGGGCTCGAGGCTTTGATTATAATAGGAGTCGCCCCGGGCGCGCACCTCCAGAAAAATGGCGTTGAAGCCGGCGGACCCGGCTTCCTGCACCAGTTTGTCCACCTGCGCCGGTGTCTTGAAGCCATCGTGGAAGGCATCCACCCAGATGGCCCGGAACTCCTCTCCGCTGGCACGAGGTGCAGCCGTGGGGGCTGGCACCACCGGTGTGGGAGTTGCGGTGGTGATGATCCGGGTGGTGGCTGTGGCCGTCGGAGACGCGGTGGGGGTGGGCTGGGGCGTATCCGTGGGCACTGCCACGCCACCATACCGCGACCCGTCCGTAGTGGACGCGGTGGGGGTGGGCTGGGGCGTATCCGTGGGCACCGGAGGCCAGGTGGGGCCGGGCGAGGGCTCCTGATCAGCGCCCAGTTCCTCCTGGAGCGCCAAGGGCCCGACCACGGTGCCCCAGGGCGAAATGGTGGTGGTGGCCAGTATCAGCGCGAGGACCAAGAGCGCGGCCAACCAGGGCCTTTTTGCCAACGACGCCAATGACCGCGCCTTGGGTGACAGCTTTGCAGGCAATTTCAGTACATCCTGGGAAGCTTTTTGCGCCAGGCCAGAGGGAGGATGAGGTCCATGGCATCGTCCACTGTGACGATCCCCAACAAACACGCGGCATCGTCCACCACTGGAATGGCCAAAAGATTATACCTCGCCACCAGCCGGGCTGCCTCCTGGCCGCTCTGCCGGACATTCACGCTGACCACCTTCGTTTCCATGATCTCGCCCAGCCTAGCCTGGGGGTTGGCTACGATCAGGTCCCGCAGGGACAGCACTCCTACCAGGACCCCCCGAACGTCGGTGACGTAAACGTAGTATAGGTTCTCCAGTTCCTCGGCCATTCCCCGAATGCGAGCTATGGCCTCCTGGGCCGTCATCTCCGGTGGGAATCCAACGTACTCGGTGGTCATGATCCCCCCGGCCGAGTCCTCAGGGTGCACGAGGAGCTCCTTCACGTCGTGAGACTCGTCCTCCGCCATCAGGCCCAGAAGCTCCTGTGCCTTCTCTTGTGCCATGTCCTGAAGTACATCGGCGGCCTCATCCGGGGCCATCTCTTCCAGGATGTCCGCCGCATGAGTTGGCTCCATCTCCTCCAGAAGGTCAGCCTGGCGCTCGGGATGTACTTCCTCTATGGTGTCGGCCGCCACCGCAGCGCTCAATGACTCCACCAGGTCACTGCCCTCGCTGGGTGCCAACTCGTGCACGATCTCCGCGATCTGCGCCGGATGCAAGGACTCCAGAGGACGTTGTGCCGACTTGATCTTCAGCGCCGAGAGGTCGGCGTCCTCCCAGGTTACCACTCGCTCCGGTAGGATGCGCATAAACAGGTGGGCCAGAGTCTCCCCACCCAGCCGCCGCAGGAACCCCCGGGGGCCTACATCAAAGCCCACCAGGAGAAACGAGTCCACCGGGCCTTCAAAGATGAGGTCGCTAACGCGAACCACCTTAGCGCGCCTGGTGTCCACCACCTGCTTATCCAGAAGACCCCGGGCCAGGAGCGACTCGCCGACGGCAGCATGGATCGGGGCACCTACTTCCTTGGAGGTTATGGTCACCCGGTGCTTTTCCAGAGCCCGGACCCGGTCCCAGGGGACGACCTCAGTCTCCCCTTTCCCCAGGTCTACCAGCAAGGATGTGGCTTCCGGCGCCATGGAGGAGAGCGCCACGGCAATGTCCTTCGCCTTGCCCAGGTACTGCCTAGAGAGATCTACTACTGTTGAATTCAATATTTCGGTCAGGTACATTTCGCTCGTTCTGCTCAGGGCATGCCCGGCAGCATTCTACGCGACGGCCGGCAGGTTGAATCCAATGGGTAGTATATCACCTCAGATGGCGCAAGGCAACGGGGCGGCGGCGAGAAGGCCTATTTCCTCTTGCATTCCACCAGGTTATATGCTAGGATATCTAAAGGCTTGGCTCGAGATAACAAACCAGGCGAGGCGAAAGCGCGCCTCGCCTGGTTCTATAGGAGTTGTTTCTACTTTCTAACTATGGACCATCTCCCATTCCGGGATGAACTTCTGCCATTCCGCATACTCTTGCAGGTGCTGGTAGAATAGGTGATAGGTGGTAGCCCTGGGTTGGCGCGGCGGGCGCAACAGCCTCATCCGGCTATCCTGGGGAGTGCGGCTGCCTTTACGATGGTTGCAGACCTTGCAGGCGCTGACCAGATTTTCCCAGGAATGGGTCCCTCCTTTTTGTCTCGGGATCACATGATCCAGGGTCAGGTCTTTAGTGCGGGTGCCGCAGTACTGGCACGTGTAGTTGTCCCGGATGAAGACCTCTCGCCGCGTCAATTTTAGCTGGGGCCGTGGCTTTCTGATCATGTATACCAGGCGGATCACCGAAGGCCGGAGCAAGGTCAGCGAGGGGCTCCTGATCACCCCAAGGCCGTGTTCCAATACCTCGGCCTTGCCACGGTCCAGGAGCACAATGGCTCGGCGGGTGTTACAGACGTTCAGGGGCTCGTAGTTCTGGTTGAGGACCAGGACCGCTGTCTCGACGGACATGACCGAACCCTTCTCATAACAAAATTGGTCATAGTTTAGCACTTTGGCAGTAATTCTTCAATACCCGTCGCAGGAGAATCTTGCATGGCGCCGATGATTTCCTTCCGCAAGGTCAACAAGTGGTTCGGCTCCAACCACGTCCTGAGGGACATCACCTTTGACGTGGCGGAAGGTGAAGTTGTAGTGATCTGCGGCCCCAGCGGCTCGGGGAAGAGCACCCTGATCCGCTGCATCAACCGACTGGAGCCGATTGGAAATGGCGAGCTGGTGGTGGACGGCATCTCGGTCAACGATCGCAAGGCCGACATCAACCGACTGCGCCAGGAGATAGGCATCGTCTTCCAGTCCTTCAATCTCTTCCCACACATGACTGCCCTGGAGAACATCACCCTGGCGCCGTTAAAGGTGCGAAAGATGACCAAGGAGGAAGCCGAGGCCACCGGGCTCCGGCTGCTGGCCCGGGTCGGCATGCCCGAGAAGGCCAATGCCTATCCCGCTCACCTTTCCGGAGGCCAGCAGCAACGGGTGGCCATCGCCCGGGCCCTGGCCATGCATCCCAAGATCATGCTCTTCGACGAGCCCACCTCGGCCTTGGACCCGGAGATGATCAAAGAGGTGCTGGACGCCATGAAAGATCTGGTCAAGGATGGCATGACCATGGTGGTGGTCACCCACGAGATGGGGTTCGCCCGGGAGGTGTCCCACCGCATCGTCTTCATGGACAACGGCATCATCGTTGAGGAGAACACGCCGCCGGAGTTCTTTGCCAATCCCCGGAGCGAACGGACCAAGCAGTTCCTGAGCAAGATCTTGAAGCATTAGCTTGAGGAGTGAGCATCTTTGGATACCGCGTTGGCGCCCTTTGGCATTTGAGAGTGCCCACTCCGCGACCCTAGAAATGCGCCCGAGAACCCCACCGCAGAGAACATAGTCGTCCTTGGTCCGTAGTCCTTAGTCCGTGGTCCGTGGACCAAAGACCAAGGACCAAAGACCAAGGACCAACTTTTATCTCTGCGCTCTCAGCGGGCTCTGCGGTAAAAACGGCTTTTCGGCTGCGCTTCTAGTAAGGGATGGAAAGGGAGGTGAGCGCACAGAACTGGTGATAAGAGTTGAGGGCACGGCCAAGGTCATACCTATTAATTTTATGGAGGGTACGAA
>JBFMCB010000107.1:0-4779 GCA_040754915.1 Chloroflexota bacterium
GCATACCACTGGGGATCATGATCAGAGCAATACTCATTTCGCTATCCAAGTCCCAGGCTATCAAGAGCCTCATCCTGCGCCTTGGCTTCACCAGGCGCGCCTCCCGCCGCTTCGTGGCCGGCGAGAACCAGGAAGAGGTGATCCCAGCACTCAAGGACCTGAACGCCAGGGGAATGGTCACCACCCTGGACATCCTGGGCGAGAATGTCCTTAACCCCGAGGACGCGAGGAGGGCTACAGGGGAGTACCTCCGGCTTCTCGACCGGCTGGCCGCCTCCGGCGTGCACTCCCACGTCTCGGTGAAGCTCACCCAGATGGGCCTGGACCTGAGCCAGGAGCTCTGCCAGGCCAATCTGGAGAAAATCGTGGGCAGGGCCCGGGAGACAGGCACCTTCGTCCGGGTGGACATGGAGGGGTCCCCCTACACTGAGGCAACCCTGCAGGCCTATTTGAGCGTCCGGCAGAGGTACGGCAACATGGGCATCGCCATCCAGTCCTACCTCTACCGCAGCAAAAAGGACGTTGAGGATCTCATCGCTCAAGGGGTGGCCAATGTGCGCTTGTGCAAAGGCGCGTACCTGGAGCCAAAGAGCATAGCTTTTCCCAGGAAGAAGGACGTGGACGCCAACTACATCGCCCTGGCGGAGATGCTGTTCGCGCCCCAGTCCCTGGCCAATGGTACCTATCTGGCCCTGGCCACCCACGATGCCCGGATAATCGACTGGGCCAAGCGGTACGTGGCCCTGCACGATATCCCTCGGGACCGCTTCGAGTTCCAGATGCTCTACGGCATCCGCCGGGACCTCCAGCAACAACTGGCCCAGGAGGGCTACGTCATGCGCATCTACGTGCCCTTCGGCGACCAGTGGTACCCCTATTTCATGCGCCGCCTAGCAGAACGCCCCGCCAATATCTTCTTCATCCTTGGCAATCTTCTGCGGGAGCCCCTGGCCCGAGGATAAAGTCGGTCCGAAAACGTTACAATCCCTTACCGGTCGGCCCCCGCGCCCCGATGTGCTTGACATTGGGCCGGCCCGGGCCTCATTTTATCCCGGTCATACCTGGGCCACAAGCCTTACCGTGACTGGAAATACGAGAGCTGCCGCCGGTCCAACTGGCTCTCACCCTTGGCACGTCCTCGCCCCCGGAATCAAGCGAGCGGCAGCCGCATGCCTGCCCCGCGCTCAAGCGCCAGGTCATACAGGCGGCGGCCCACGGCCACGTCCTCCAGGGCCATCCCCAGGCAAATGGACATGATGCGCTCGTCGGCCCGCTCCCGTCCTGGCCTCTTGCCGCAGACGATCTCGCCCAACTGGGCGTGCAGCGGCGGCATCCCCTCCGGGAAGCAACCGTGGGCGGCGAAGTAACGAGTCTGCTCGGCATCGTCGGTGACGAACTTATCGGCCAGCTTGACGGCGGCGGGCTCCCAGGCATAGTCCGCCTCCAGCGGGGCGGCGAAGGCGCCGGGGGTGAACCAGGCGGCCCGCACCAGGGGACTGGTCAGGTAGAACATGGTGGCGGTCACGACGACATCGCTCCCCTTCACCGCCTCCTCCACGCTCCCCACCGGCTCGATGGTCAGGCCAGAAAAGCGTGGGCGCATCTCCGCCAGGTAGCTGGCCACCGCCTCCGGCCGCCTGTCGGCCACCTTCACCTGCCGCAGCTCCGGCAGCACCTCCGCCAGGGCCGCCAGGTTGGTGCGCCCCTGCACCCCGGCCCCCACGATCCCCAGGACGCGGGAATCGGGCCGAGCCAGGTGTCTTGCTCCGATGGCCGTCACCGCTGCCGTGCGCATGGCCGTGATCCAGGCGGCGTCCATGACGGCCAGGGGGATGCCCGTCTCTGGGTCGTTCATCACCAACACCCCGGTGGTCTGTTCCAGGCCCCGCTGAGGGTTCTCCGGGAAGCAGCCGATCCATTTGAGCCCGGCCGCCCCCAGGCGGGGCAGGTAGGCGGGCATGGCGTGGATGAAAGCCTCCGGCCGGGGATGGATGCCTGGCTTGGGCGGCATCTCCACCCGCCCCTCGCCGTGTTCCCGCAGCGCCGCCTCCACCAGGCCGATGATCTCCCCCATGCCCAGGCCCAGGGCGATGATGTCGGGTTGCGAAAGGTAAAGGATCTCAATGCGGCTCAACGTTTGACCTCACTATCTATAATTCCACCTCCACCCCCAACCCTAGCTCCGCCGCCCGGTCCAACACCCGCCGTGCCGCGGCCACATCTTGCACGGCCACGCCCACCGACTTGAAGTAGGTGATCTCGTCGTCACGCTCGCGGCCCGGCTTGAGGCCGGCCACGATCTCGCCCAGCTCGGCGTGGATGTGCGATTGGGCGATGAGGCCCTGCTGCAAGGGGATGATCAGGTCGCCGGCCTCGGCCAGCGAGGCCTGGTGCGAGTCAATCACCACCTTGGCGCGGCGGACGGTCTCGGCGTCCACCTCCTGCATTTGGGGGGTGTAGGCGCCGACGGCGTTGATATGCGTCCCGGGCCGCAACTGGCTGCCGTCGAAGACCGGCGTGGTGGAGGTGGTGGCGGTGCAGATCACGTCGGCCTGGCGCACGGCCTCCTCGGGTGAGGCGGCCACGCGCATGTCGGCGGGGAAGGGTGCGCCGCGAGCTCGCAGCTCATCCACGTACTGCGCAGCCTGGGCCGGGTTACGGTCGAAGACCAGTGCCCGCGTGATCGGGCGCACGGCGCAGGCCGCCTCCAGTTGGGTGCGGCCCTGGGTGCCCGCGCCGAAGATGGCGGCCACGTGAGAGTCCCGCCGGGCCAGCAGGTCGGTGGCCGCGCCCGAGGCCGCGCCGGTGCGCAGCGCGGTCAGGTAGGTGCCGTCCATCAGGGCCACCGGCACGCCGGTCTCGCCGTCCACGATGATGACCACGGCGTGGATGGTGGGTAGGCCGCGCGCAGGGTTGCGCGGGAAGACCGACACCACCTTGGCACCCAAATCGCCGGATTGCGCCAGGTACGCCGGCATGAAGAGCGTCACCCCTTGGTGGGCCGGCACGGGGAGTTGGGTGCGCAGCGGCACGGTGGCCTGCCCGGCGGAAAGCTGCGCGAAGGCCGCTTTCATCACCTCAATGCATTCGAGCATGGGCAGGGCCCGCTGAACGTCCTTTTTAGAAAGAATACGAAGTTTCATGGGCATCCTCTCCTTAGCTTCACAGACTCCCGGAGTTTTGGAAACTCCGGGAGTCTGGATCGGTCTTCAAGCAGCAGGTGTCTGATCACCCTCAAGTCTTGTTCACAGTAGGATGTCTACCAGATACCGGGAGTCTCCCCTCTACGCTATATCTGGAGTACGTGCCTTTAGGCCGCCATATCGGCAGACAGCACCCCAGGCATTCTCCAAAATATGCCCGTCAGCCCAAGCTCACCGCGCTTAGACCACATTATACTCTACGATGGGCTTGCCTTCGCGGAAACGGCTCAGGCGCAGGCTAGAGATGTCTAAGGTATGTGCCTGGCCGTCCAGGATCTCTTCGGCCAGGAGTAGGCCACAGACCGGGCCGTGCATGAAGCCGTGACCGGAGAAGCCGGCGATACAGTAGAAGCCCTCCACCTCCAGCACCTTGCCCAGGATGGGATGGGCGTCCGGGCTCACCTCGTACAGCCCGGCCCAGCGGTTGCTGATGCCCACCTCCGCCAGCAGCGGCATCCGCGCCATGGCCGCCTCGAAGTGCACCAACTCCCAGTCATGATCCACGCGCTGGTCGAAGCCAGGGAGCTCGTTGGGGTTGGACATGCCGGTCAGGAGTCCGGGGCCTTCGCGGTGGAAGTAGAGGCTTTGGGCAAAATCGATAACGAAGGGGAAGTCCCGTGGCAATTGCGGGATGGGGGTGGTGACGGCGATCTGCCGCCGCACCGGGACCACCGGCACCTCCACCCCGGCCATGGCGCCCACCTGCCCCGCCCAGGGCCCGGCCGCGTTCACCACCACGGGCGTGGCGATCTCGCCCTGCCTGGTCTGCACGGCGCGCACGCACCCGCCCTCCACGCGAAGGCCGGTGACCTCCACCTCGGCCAGACACTTTGCCCCCAGCCGCCTGGCGCCGGAGACGTAGCCCTGCACCACACCGTTGGGGTCGACCAGGCCGTCGCGAGGGTGCCAGGTGGCGGCCAGCACGTCGTCCAGGCGCATCAACGGCAGGCGGTCGCGCACCTCGTCGCCGGTGAGCCACTCGGTCATCACCCCCAGCCGGCGCTGCAGGGCCGCGTTGGCCCGGAAGGCCGCCACGTCCGGTTCGTTGGTCAGCAAAAAGAGATAACCGCAGCGGCGTAGGTCAATGGCCTGCCCCAGTTCCTCCTCGAAGCGGTCCAGCATGGGCAGGCTGGTCAGCGAGAGGCGGATGTTGATCTCCGTGGCGAACTGGTAGCGGATGCCGCCAGCGCACTTGCCGGTGGCCTCCTGCCCAAAGAGCGGGTTGCGTTCCAGCAGCACCACGTTCGCGCCACCCTTGAGGGCCAGATGATAGGCGGTGCTGGCGCCCATCACCCCACCGCCCACCACGACGACGTCGGCGATCTTAGGAAAGTCCATGCTCTCAGCCGAGGATGCTGTACTCGTACTTCCCCCGGACCGGTTTCCCCCGGGCAAAGCGGTCGAAACTGAAGAGGTTCACGTCGTCGCCAGGCTTCTTGCCCTCCACCACCAGTTGTGCCATCATCTCGCCAATGGCCGGGCTGAGCTTGAAGCAATGGCCGCTACCGCCCGCGCACACATACAGGCCAGCGAGCCCGGGCACCTCGTCCATGATCGGGTGCCAGTCGGGGGTGAT
>JBFMCB010000107.1:4879-10605 GCA_040754915.1 Chloroflexota bacterium
CCAGTTGTGCCATCATCTCGCCAATGGCCGGGCTGAGCTTGAAGCAATGGCCGCTACCGCCCGCGCACACATACAGGCCAGCGAGCCCGGGCACCTCGTCCATGATCGGGTGCCAGTCGGGGGTGATGTCGTAGAGCGCGGCATAGCCCCCGGCTGAGGTCCCCTGTTGCATATCCGGGTAGCGCTGGGCCACGCGTTCGGCAAAGCGGGTCACCGTGTCAAAGTCCACGGCCTGGTTAAAGTGATCTGGGTCGTCCACCCGCGCCTCCGCCTCCTGCGGCTCGACGGAACCGACGAGCATCTGCCGCCCCGCCTCGGGGCGCAGGTAGATGCCACCCACGAAGTCGGCGTTGATCATATGGCCGCGAAAACTGGCTGGCCAGCGGTAGAGGCAGACCTGATGGCGGCTGGCGGTGATGGGGAGATCAACGCCCACCGTCCTGGTCAGCAAAGGCGACCAGGGTCCGGCGGCGATGACCACGCTACCGGCGGCCACCGGGCCCTGGCTGGTAACCACGCCCGTAACCTTCCCTCCGGCGGTCTGGATGGAGAAGACCTCGGTGCCCACCACGATCGTCGCCCCTAACCGCTTGGCGGCGTTGGCAAAGCTGGTGGCAGCCGAGGCGGGATCGGCATAGCCCGATTCGGGCTCATAGGCCGCGGCGACGATGTCTGCAACAGCGATGTGGGGCTCCAGCCCCTTTAGTTCGTCGGCCCAAACCAGGTGGGTGTTGATGCCCTGACTCTGCTGGAGGGCGATGTTGGCCTTGAGGCCCTCCAGGTGTTCCTCGCGCACGCACACCAAAAAGCCGGTCTGTTTAAACCCGGCTTCGCCCCCCACCACTTGGTCAAAATGCTGCCAGACGCAGAGCGACTGCCGCGCCATACGCGCCGTCACCCCATTGGAGTAATGCTGGCGGATGATCCCGCTGGAGCGGCCGGAGGGCCCAGCGGCGATGAAGTCCTTCTCCAGCAGCGTGACCGGCAGGCCGCGCCGGGCCAGGTGGAAGGCGATGCTGGTCCCATTGATCCCGCCGCCCACGACGACAACCTCTGCGCTCTTAGGATGATCCATCTTTAACACTCCTCTGTCATATGGAAGGTTTACTTCACCTTCCGGTTACAGTTGCCCTGACGCTCCCCAATTCTCCAACAGGCGCTGATACGCCGGGTCTTCGTAGCGCTCCAGAGCAAACGCCGGCGCATAGGGCGGTAACTCGCTGCCGGTCAGGTGGGCGGCCAATAGCTCCCCGGCGGCGCAGGCCGCCATTACCCCAAAGCCCGAGAGCACCCCGATCAGATAGGCGCCTTTAACCGGCAGTGGCCCAATCAGGGGCCGATTCTCACCGGTCTTGGTGTAGTAGCCGCCGTCAACCACCGGCTTAGGAGCCTGGTTGAAATAGGCCCGTAGGCCAGGGATCATCGCGGGAAGGCCGCGCAAAACGATCTCCGGGTAGAACGGATCAAACCTGGGCGGCCAGACGGGCTCCGCCGGCGCGGTGTCATAGGTCCACAGCATGAGCACGACCGAGCTCTGGGGGCCACCTTCGGGGCGGGTGTGGGGGCCGGACGGGAATTCCTTCAAGAGCCATCGCGTCTCTTCCGATTCAGCCAGCAAGGCGCGCTCTTCCTCTGACCAGGGTAGGGTCTGAGGATCGGTCCAGATGAGCAAAGGCGCATGGCGCGGCACCGCTTGGCGATAGTCGTTGAAGGCGATTTTGGCGTGCAGTTCGGAAAACACCGGCAGGTCAACCCCAACCATCCTGCCAACCTGTTTTACGAAGGGCCCTGCGGCGTTGACGAAGTGGTCGGTCCAGATCGAGAGCGGGGTGGCTCCATCGCTCAGGCGGGCGGCCTGTACCCGCCCGTTGTTCACCTCCACCCCCTCCACGCGGGCACGCAGGAGCCTGACGCCGCGCTCGCGCGCCTGTTCGAGCATATACATGCCCAGTTGTTGCGCGCTCAGCCAACCGCAGCGCCGGGCGTGGAGCACCGCTACTATGTCTTCGGAGAGATAGGGGAAGTGCTTTCGGATCAGGGCGGAGTCTAGGATCAAGTCTGAGCCGGTGGGCTGATCCTCAAAGCCTTGGGTCGGAGCAGGAAGGTAGACCGGATCGCCAGCCTGGCCGGTATGATAACGCACCGGGCCAGCGCCCAGCGCGGCCGCCTCTTCTGCGGCCCGCTTGAAGTCCGAGACGCGGGCGGGATCGGCGGTGGCGAAGAGATAGCCCCGCCGGTTGAGGTGGAAAACGTTGCCGCTCTCGCGGGCCAGGTCTTCCATGATGTCAATGCTACGATTCATTAGGCTGACCATGGCGTCCCCGGGGCCGGGCCACCAGTTGCGATAGCATTCGGTGGATTTGTCACTCGTCAGGCTGAGCGGGGGGCGTTCGTCCACCAGGACCACGTCTTTAATATTATGCCTGACGGCTAGATGATAAGCAGCGCTAATCCCCGCGATTCCCGCGCCACAGATGACCACGTCAGCGCTTAAGCCAGCCAAGGTCTACTCCTGCTTTTAAGTACACGGAGCTGGAAAGAGGGCCTCTTGGCGTCGAGAAGTCAGTTCCGTTTCGTGGCGCATCGTAGGGGGTGTATTACCAACTGCTGGGCCAGGCTCTTGGGAGGCGCCTGGCGCAGCGAGAAGCTGGCCTCTCTCAGGTGAGCCCCAGGTAGGCCTTGCGTACCATCTCATTGGAACGCAGGTTCTCGGCCGTAGCGCTCAGGATCACCTCACCGGTTTGCAGCACGTAGCCCCGATCGGCCACCTGCAGGGCCATGCGCGCGTTCTGCTCCACCAGCAAGATGGTGGTGCCGGCGACGTGGAGTCGCTTGATGGTGTCGAAGATGCTATCCACCAGGACCGGCGCCAGCCCCATGGAAGGCTCGTCCAGCAACAGGACTCTCGGGCGAGCCATCAGGGCACGGCCAATGGCCAGCATCTGCTGCTCGCCGCCACTGAGTGTGCCGGCTACCTGATGTTGTCGCTCCTTCAGTCGGGGGAACAGGGCGAAGACGTTGTCTGCAGCCTGGCGAATCTCTTTCCCATCTGGGCGAGTAAAGGCCCCCATCTCCAGGTTCTCCATCACCGTCAAGCGGCCGAAGACCCGCCGACCCTCCGGAACCTGGACGATGCCCTTGGCCACGATCTGGTGGGGCTTGTACGCCCTCAGGTCCTCGTTCGCCAAACGCACGTGTCCCTGGCGCGGCCGCAGGAGCCCGCTGATCGTCTTGAGAGTAGTGCTTTTACCTGCCCCATTGGCCCCGATTAGCGTGACGATCTCCCCCTCGTCCACTGTCAGGGAAACGCCCTTGAGGGCGTGGATGTTGCCGTAGTAGGCATGAACAGCCTCGACCTCTAATAACGCCATCGCCGTTACTCCGCAAACGATTATGCCGGGGCTAAAGAGGCCTGCACCGCAGAGGCTTGGCCCACGACCTCCGTGGCGCTACCCCGCCCCAGATAGGCCTCGATGACCTTCGGATTGGCCTGGATCTCCGCCGGCGTGCCCTCGGCGATCTTTTCCCCATAGTCCAACACCGTCACCCGTTCGGAGATGCCCATCACTACCCGCATATCGTGTTCGATGAGCAGGATGGTGATGCCCAGCTCATCCCGCAGATGCCGGACGAGGGCCATCATCTCCTCGGTCTCATGAGGATTCATGCCGGCAGTGGGCTCATCCAGGAGCAGCAGTTTCGGCTTAGTGGCCAGGGCGCGGGCGATCTCCAGCCGACGCTGGTCGCCATAAGGGAGGTTCTTGGCCAGAAAGTCACCCTTGCCGGCCAGCTTGACGAAATTCAGCAGGCGTCGGGCCTCCGCCAGTGCCGCAGCTTCTTCGCGCATGGTGCTGGGCAAGCGTAGGACGGCGCCCACCAATCCCGACTTCAGGTGTGTGTGCTGGCCCACCAGGATGTTCTCGATGGCGGTCAGGTTGGCAAACAGGCGGATGTTCTGGTAGGTGCGGGCGATGCCCATGTGCACGATACGGTCGGGCGTCAGGCCGACGATGGAATGGCCGTCGAAGAGAATGTCGCCCTCGTCAAAGCGGTAGAAGCCGGTCACGCAGTTGAAGAACGTGGTCTTGCCCGCGCCATTGGGGCCAATGATGCTGTAGATGGAGTTCTCTTCGCTTTCGAAATCGAACTTGCTCACGGCGGTGAGGCCGCCAAAGCGTTTGGTGACCCTCCGGGCGGTCAGAATAGCCATGCCTCTCTCCTATGGACTTGCTGGTGTGGCGAAAGCCGGCTCAGCCCCGGCCTCCACCGCCTCGGCCTCGTGTAATTCGCGTCTGCGGGTCGCCTCGGGCATCAACCCCTCGGGGCGGGCCAGCATCATCAGCACCAGCGCCGCCCCGTAGGCCAGGAACCGGTACTCGGCGAACTCCCGGAGCAGTTCCGGCAAGCCGACCAGAGCCGCTGCGCCAACGATCACGCCGGAGACGCTGCCCATACCCCCCACAATGATCAGGCACAGCACGTTGATGGAGATCATCACGTTGAAACTGTGGGGATAGACCGAGCCGAGTTTGCTGGCGAAGATGGCGCCGCTCAGGGCAGAGAAAGCGGCGCCGGCAGCAAAGGCCAGCAACTTGGTGGCGACGAGATTGATGCCCATGGCTGCGGCCACGTCCTCATCCTCGCGCACCGCCATCCAGGCGCGTCCCAGCCGCGAGTCCTTCAAGCGCCAGGAGATGAAGCCGGCGAGCACACAGCCAACGAGGATAAGATAGTAGATCTGCTGAGGCGAAATGAATTCGATGTTGCCGATGATCGCCTTGGGGATCTTGGCAATGCCCTGGGCTCCACCGATCCACGGCCGCAAAAAATCGGACAGGGCGAGGATGCGGACGATTTCGCCAAAGCCCAGGGTCACAATGGCCAGATAGTCTCCCCGCATCTTGAGCACGGGGATGCCGAGGATCACGCCGGCCAGCACGCCCGCGATTACGGCGAACGGCAGGGCCTCCCAAAAGGACAGCTTGAAGAACCCCAGCTCTGGCGAAGTCAAGGCCCCCATCGTGTAGGCGCCGATGGCGAAAAAGGCCACGTAGCCCAGGTCGAGCAGGCCCGCCAACCCCACCACGATATTGAGTCCCAGGCCCATCAGGACAAACACCCCCACGATGGTCAGCACCTCGCTGAGGTAGAGGCCCAGGATCTGCGGCAGGGTTAGCACGATGAGAAGGGGCAACAAGATACCGATCAGCCGCAGAGCGTGCTGTCCTGCGGGCGGAAGGCGCTGCAGCCGGTTGGACAGTGCACTCCCGGTCTGGGGCGAGAAGTAGGTAGCGCCCGCGCCCAGGACGAACAGAGACGTCGCTCCTAGGACGGAAAGCCCCTTCCCAGTGAAGAGCCACTGGTTGATCACCGCCAGCGGTCCCCAGGCGGCGAAGGTGATGCGCAGCAACTCCTGCAGAACACCCACCATCACCACCAAGCCCAGGGCGTTGACCAGCGCCTGGCGATAGCGACCGGGCAACAGGTAGAGCAGGCCGGCTACAACCCCGACCAGGGCTCCCTCGGCGAGGAGCAGGAGAGCGCCAGCCTGTGTTCCCCGGCCAAAAGCCAGCAACTCGTAGAGGGTCGGCGAGGCATTAATGAATACCGCGCGGAGGTTGACCAGGCTGCCTACGATGAGCAAAAGGGCCATCATGCCCCCGAACAAGAGCCCGGCGAGCAGACTGCTGCCCAGGACCCCGAGATGTTGGGGCTGAGTCGTTCGT
>JBFMCB010000108.1:0-10543 GCA_040754915.1 Chloroflexota bacterium
TCGTGGAGGTGGGCGGCAGGGTGGGCGACATCGAGGGGCTGCCCTTCCTGGAGGCCATTCGCCAGATGCGCCGTGACGTGGGCAGCGAGAATGTCATGTACGTGCACACGACCCTGGTGCCCCA
The DNA here is from genome assembly GCA_040754915.1 of Chloroflexota bacterium. Lineage (GTDB taxonomy): Bacteria > Chloroflexota > DTOL01 > DTOL01 > JACQYG01 > JACQYG01. Next base: position 125 of record JBFMCB010000108.1, read on the forward strand.
CATCTCCGCCACCAACGAGCTCAAGACCAAGCCCACCCAGCATAGCGTAAAGGAACTGCGGAGTATAGGCATCTCCCCGGACGTCATCGTTTGTCGCTCGGACTTTCCCATCGGCGACGATCTGCGCGAGAAGATCGCTCTGTTCTGCGACGTCGAATCCAGGGCGGTGATCCCGCTGTGCACGGTACCTACCATCTACGAAGTGCCGTTGATCCTGGACGGCGCGGGCCTGGGCGATTTCATCCTCGCCAGGCTAGGGCTGCCGGCAAGCAGGCCCGATTGGGCGGAGTGGCAGGCTATGGTGGAGCGTATCAAGGAGCAGCGCCCGGAGATCCGGGTCGCCCTGGTTGGGAAATACGTGGGGCTCCGCGACGCCTACATCAGTGTCCGGGAGGCTCTGCTGCACGCCGGGGTATACCACGGCCGCCACGTCAAGATCGACTGGGTGAACGCTGAAGACCTGGAGCGCTCTGGTAACGGCCAGCGCCTACGGGACTGCGCCGGTATTGTGGTGCCTGGCGGGTTTGGCTATCGGGGTATCGAAGGGAAGGTGGCTGCCGCCCGCTACGCCCGAGAGAACAGGGTGCCGTACCTGGGCCTTTGCCTGGGCATGCAGGTGATGGTCATAGAGTTCGCTCGCCACGTCTTCGGCACCGATGAGCCCAACTCCACCGAGTTCGACCCCGAGACCGCCTACCCGGTCATCGACCTTTTGCCGGAGCAGCGAGACGTCGCCGACAAGGGCGGTACCATGCGCCTGGGCCTGTGGCCCTGTACCCTGGTACCGGGGACTAAGGCGGCATTGGCCTACGCGGTGCCCATCGTCTACGAGCGCCATCGGCACCGCTACGAGCTCAATAACGAGTTTCGGGAACAGTTGATCGCCGCCGGCTTGGTGGCCAGTGGCATTTCGCCAGATGGCCGTCTGGTGGAGATCGCCGAGATAGGGGACCATCCCTGGATGCTGGGGTCTCAATTTCACCCCGAGTTCAAGTCCCGGCCCAACCGCCCCCATCCTCTCTTCCGCGATTTCATCGGTGCCGCTATCGAGTACGCCGCACAGATGGAAAAGCAGGCCTTGTCCTTACGGCAGCGCGCGGCCTAGTGTCCTGTACCGGACGTACCTTTTACATCTTCTCGCTTTGGCGAGGATTGGGGACTAGGTTACAAATCTGCCGTTGGGCTACGGGCCTGTGCCCTACGATTCACCGCAGAGAGCGCAGGGCTCGCGGAGATCCTTCTTTATCTCTGCGCTCGTCCCGGAGTTGCACTCCGGGACACAGGCAGCGGGCTCTGCGGTAAAACTCTCAATATGGAGGCGAAGATGCGCATTTTCTTGGATACGGCCAACATCGAGGAGATCCGCCAGGCAGCCAAGATGGGGGTGATCTCCGGCGTCACCACTAACCCGAGCCTCATGTCGCGAGAGAAAGGCGCTGACTTCAAGGCCACGGTGCAGGAGATCTGCTTCATCGTCGGCGGCTCCGTGAGCGCCGAGGTCACCAGCATGGAGGCCGACGGAATGGTGGCCGAGGCGGTGGAGATAGCTACCTGGTCGCCCTATGCCACCATCAAGGTGCCCATCACCGCCGCAGGGCTGGAGGCCTTGCACCGGCTCTCCACCGCCCAGGGGGACGCCGGAAGGGTGTGCAACGGTTGTGCCTGGCAGTCGAGGTGCAGCGTCTACCCCGAAGCGGCCAAGGACATCGTGACCAGCCAGGGGATCTCCACCAACGCCACCCTGGCCTTCTCGCCCAACCAGGCCCTCCTGGCAGCCATCGCCGGTGCTACTTACGTCAGCCCCTTCGTCGGGAGGCTGGATGACGTGGGCCACGAGGGGATGCAGGTGGTGGCCGACACGGTGGAGATCTTTGAGCGTTACGGGCTGGAGACCCAGGTCATCGCTGCCAGCATCCGCCATCCCCTCCATGTCACCCAGGCGGCCAAGGCGGGCGCGGACATCGCCACGGTGCCCTTTGCCGTCTTGACCGGCATGATCAAGCACCCGTTAACCGATGTGGGCATCAAGCGCTTCCTGGACGACTGGGAGAAATTCAAGGCGGGAAGGTAGCATCCTCTCACCGAAAGAAAGGCCGCCAGGCACCGGCTTGGCGGCCTTTGCTCATCAATGACGGCCAATGCGATTGGCCTGCTACCCCTGACGATTTCAGATTTGAGATTGCAGATTGAACCAATCTGAGATTTGCAATCTACAATCTGAAATCCGCAAGGGTAGGCGCCCAGCCACATTGCCCATGATGTCCCGGAGTTGCACTCTGCAGCCTTAAGGCTGCACTCCAGGACATCAGGGCTGGACGGTAGGGAACTCAAGAGGTCCGAATGGCCTGGGCCAGTTCCTCCGGCGTAGCCGTGGCGTTGCCCAGCTTGCGCACCACCAGCCCGGCGGCGTGATTGGCCAGGTGGGCGGCCTCCAGGAGGCTAGCACCGGCGGCCAGGGCCAGGGTGGTCACCGCGATGACCGTGTCGCCGGCGCCGGTTACATCGTAAACCTCGCTGCGGTTGGCAGCGGGGACATGCACATAATCTTGGCCCCTTGCCACGAGAGACATGCCCTCCGAGCCTCGGGTGACCAAGACCGCACGAACGTCCAGTTCCGCCAGGAGCCTGGCGGTGGCACGGGCGAAATCGTCCTCCCGGCAGAGCTCGGTTCTAAGATGGGCCTCGGCTTCTTGGGCGTTGCAGCGCACCAGGTCGTAGCCCTTAAACCGTTCCAGGTCCCCTTGCGAGTCAACGGTGGCCAGGACGCCCCTATTTCGTGATAGCCTCAGACACTCGGCAGTAACCTCCTGATTCACGACGCCAGCCTTGTAGTCCGAGACCAGCACGGCATCGCATCGGGAAATCAGCTTTCCCAGCCAGGCCAGGAGGTCGGATTGGACCGTTCCGGCGATCGGTTGCCGGTCCACGCGGTCGATCCGCGCCAGTTGCTGGGGAAAGCGCAGCGAGCCCTGGGCCACAATGCGCGTCTTGGTGGTGGTGGGCCGCGCCGCGTCTACCACCACTCCTTCGACGCCAATGCCGCCCTCCACCAGCAACTTGATCAGCTCTCTGCCAGCTTGGTCTGCCCCGACAACGCCGACCTGGAGCGCCTTCCCCTCCAGGGCGGCGATGTTGTTGGCCGGGTTGCAGGCTCCGCCGGGCAGCCGGAGAGTTCGCTGGTGCTCCAGGACCGGCACCGGGGCTTCTCGTGAAAGGCGAGTGGCCTTTCCCACAATATATTCGTCTAGGAACAGGTCTCCTACCACCAATACGGTCTTGCCAGACAGCTTCGGCAAAAGCTCCAACAACCGAGACTTGTCCATTTCCCCCTCCTCTGGCAGATAGCAGTCGTGCGACCGCCATCAGCTAGCAGCCATCAGCAATCTTGCAGAGAGTTTTTTCCAGTCAGACGGGCCCGCCAGACCAACCAAGCAAACTGAGGTAAGGCCAGCATGCGTCGCCAGCGCCAGGGTTGCCGACAAAGACGATAAAGCCATTCCAGCCCTATTCGCCTCATCCAACCGGGGGCCCTTCTGGCCCTTCCGGAAATGAAATCAAAGGCTCCGCCCACACCCATAGCCACCGGCACCCCGGTTCGACTCAGGTGGCGCCTGATCCACTTGTCCTGCTGAGGCGCGCCGAAGGCCACGAGCAGGATCGACGGGCGGGCTTTCCGGATCAGGTCACAGATCATGTCCTCCTCCTCGGCCCGGGGAGAGCCAGGGAAGGTGCCGGCGATCTTCAGCCCCGGGTTGGCCTCCTGTAGCACCCTGGCGGCCTCCTCTGCCACACCCGGAGCTGAGCCCAGGAGAAACAGGGAAAAGCCTTGTTGCGCACACAGCGCGGCCAGGCCGAGCACGACCTCAACCCCAGCAACCCGCTCTCTGAGCGGGCACCCGAGGATCCGGGAGGCCCAGAGGAGACCCATGCCATCGGCCAGGGCCAGGTCGGCGTGGCGCAAGACGTCGGCGAATTCCCGGTCGCGCCGGGCGGCCATCACGAATTCAGGGTTGACCGTGACTACCTGATGGCCGGTGCCGGCCCGGACCAATCGGGCTATCTCGATGTGGGCCTCCTGAGGCGTGAGGGCATCTATTTCCACACCCAGGATATCGACCCGCCTGGCTCGGCGCTTTTCCCTCACGCCATCACCTTTCTGGCTGCCTCCAAGACCTCCTGGACGGAGATGCGCTCCATGCAGGGGTGGGCCCTTAACTCATCCATACGGTAGTCCAGCCGGTTGCAGGGCACGCAGTCCATACCGGCCTGGACGATCACGTGGCGAGATGGATCGCCCCAGGGGCCAAATTGCGCCGGGTCCACCGGCCCGAAAAGGTGAACGGTAGGTACATCCAGGGCCACCGCCAGGTGCAACGGCCCGCTGTCAACGCCGATCACCAGCCCACAGCGCTGGAATAGCGCGGCCAATTGCCCCAAGTTGGTCTGGCCAGCGGCCACCCAGGAGGGCCTGGACATCTTGGCGCTGATGGCATCGGCCAGTGGTCGCTCGGCCGCATTGCCGGTCAGGACGATCCCGGCGCCGGATTCCCGGTTAAGGTAGTCGGCTACCGCCGCAAATCGTTCCGGGAGCCACCTTTTCACAGGCGACCCGGTTCCGGGGTGAATCGCCACCAAACAGCCCGCATGGCTCAGGCCGGCCCCCTCCAGGAGGCTTGCCGCCGCTGCCCGGTCCTCTGCGGCAACCTGAAACGACAACCTGTTGGCAAGGCCGGCTGCTTTTGGAACCTCCAGGGAAAAGCCGTGCTCCCGGGTCAAAGCGGCGGCCAGCTCGTAGTTGCGCACCACCTGGTGGACCACTATCTCAACGTACGGCGATGGTGCGGTGAGGAAGGGCCGGCACTCTGGGATGTCGTAGCCGTAGCGGCGAGGCACGCCGGCGAGATGGGCCAGTGCCGCCCCCCACCAGAAGTCAAAGCGCAGGTTAACCGAGGCGTCGAATCTCTGGCGGCGTAGCTCCCGGGCATAGCTGACCAGATAGCGATAAGGAGCCAGGAGACCGGCCCGGGGGCGGCGGTTGAACCAGGGGAAGTCGCAGGTGAGCACCTGATCCAGATCAGGGTTGCCCTCCAGTATCCGGGCGGCCCAGGGCCCCACCAGGCAGGTGATGTGCGCCTGGGGCCAGAGCCGGCGGAGGTCGCGCAAGGCCGGCGTGACGAACAATACGTCGCCTAGATGGTCCGGACGGATGAGTAAGATTCGAGGACGCTCCGGCCATTTCCCGTGGCCGTCTCGTCGGGCCAAGAAAGGTCTGGTGCTCGCCGCCACCGATCTCAACAAGGCGAGCCTAGCATCTCTCTTCATGGCTGATGGTGCCTGTTCGCCAAATCCGCTCTCCTACAGACGAGGGTGTTGAACGGAGATCAATATTCCCTGTGGGACAAGTTGGCAACTTGTCCTCCGGACGCCCGAACTTGTATCCTGATGTCCCGGAGTTGAACTCCGGGACATCAGGCCGCCGGAGGCCGGTTTAGCCCATTGTGGGGCACGATTCGCCGAGAACAAGTTCTCGCGTCCCCACGCGCGGGCTTCGTTCAACACCCTTCTACAGACCGTTTTTGACGAGAGCCTCAGAGCCTGGCCTCCACGGGCGCTATCTGATATACAGCCCCAGGAGGGTGAAAGCGAAGACGATGATGGCGATGTAGCCGTTGACGTTGAAGAACGCGACGCCGAGCCGGGAGAGATCGGCTGGGCTCACCAGGCGATGCTCGTAGATCAATAGGCCCACCGCCACGGCCCAGCCCACGTAATACCAGGGGCCCAGGGCCATGGCCAATCCCAGGGCCAACAGCGCCAGGGCAGTAATGACATGCAAGATTGCTGAACAGTTCAATCCCGCGGCCACGCCGAAGTTCGCTGGCACGGAATAAAGCCCCTGGGCCCGGTCCACCTCCACGTCCTGGCACGCATAGATCAGGTCGAAGCCAGCGATCCAGGAGGCCACGGCGCCGCCCAGCAGCATCGCCTCCCAGGAGAACTGTGGCCGCACTGCCAGCCACGCGCCCACCGGGCCCAGGGCGTCGGCCACCCCCAGAAAGAGATGGGAGAGCCAGGTGTAGCGCTTGGTATAGGGATACATCACCAGCCACAGCACGGCCAGGGGGGCCAGCTTCAGACACAAGTCGTTGAGTTGCCAGGCGGCGACGAAAAGGGTGGCCAGGGCCACCGCAGAGAAAGCCGCCACTTGGCCTCTGGAAAGAAGTCCCTGGGGGATGGGTCGGTTGGCCGTGCGGGGGTTGCGGGCGTCGATCTCAGCGTCAATGAGGCGGTTGAGCCCCATGGCCCCGGTCCGGGCTGCGCCCATGGCTACCGTGATCCAGAGGAACTGGGACCAGGTGGGCCATCCGGGCCCGGCCAGGACCATGCCCAGGTAGGCAAAGGGAAGGGCGAAGATGGTGTGCTCGAACTTGATGTTCTCCAGGAGGACCCTGACTCTCATGGCGGCGACGTTCAGCCCAGCCCCAAGGTGGCCCATTTTTCATCCACCAGGCGCTTGATCTCCGGGCTCATCTCGATATCCCTTGGCCATTCCCGCGGATGTCCCTCGGCGGGCAGTTTCCTGGTGGCGTCCAGGCCCATCTTGGCACCATAGTGGACCAACGGTGACGAGTGGTCCAGGGCGTCCAGGGGACCCTCTACGATGGTCACGTCCCGCCGGGGGTCTACGTTGTTTCCCACTCTCCAGAGCACCTCGGAGAGGTCGCGCACGTTCACGTCATCGTCCACGACCACGATGTACTTGGTGAACATCAGGTATCCCATGCCCCAGAGGCCGCACATCACCTTCCTGGCCTGGCCCGGGTAGGCCTTTCGGATGCTCAGGATAGCCAGGTTGTGGAAAACGCCCTCGGCGGGCAGGTTCAAATCCAGCACCTCGGGCAGGAGCAACTGGATCAAAGGGAGGAACAGGCGTTCCGTGGCCTTCCCCAGGTAGAAATCCTCCATGGGTGGCTTGCCCACCACGGTGGCCGGGTAGATGGGGTCACGCCGGTGGGTGATCGCGGTCAGGTGAAAGACGGGATACATATCGGCCAGGGAATAGTAGCCGGTGTGGTCGCCGAAGGGGCCTTCCAGGCGTGCCTCGTCCGGCTTGACATAACCCTCCAGCACGATCTCAGCCCGGGCGGGGACGGCCAGGTCCACCGTTTTGGCCTTTACCAGCTCTAACTTCTGGCGGCGCAGCCACCCGGCAAACATAAACTCGTCGACGTCAGGTGGCAGGGGCGCTGTGGCGGCGTAGGTGGTGGCGGGGTCGGGGCCGATGGCCACTGCCACCTCCAGCCGCCGGCCGAGGCCCTTGCTTTCCCGGTAGTGGGCAGCGCCGCCCTTGTGCAGGTGCCAGTGCATGCCCGTGGTGTGACTATCGTATACCTGCATCCGGTACATCCCAACGTTGCGCCTTCCGGACACCGGGCTGTGGGTTATCACCACCGGCAGGGTGATGAAAGGGCCGCCGTCTTCCGGCCAGCACTTGAGAATGGGCAGGCGCTCCAGGCTGGCCTCATCGCCCTGGAGCACCACCTCTTGACACGGCGCATCCTTGACCATCCGGGGCGTATAGCGGGCTAGCTCCAGCAGTTGTAGCCCCTTTTTTGCCTTGCCCGTGAGCGATGGGGGCAGCTCTGGGCTCGTCAGGCTCTTGACCCGTTCGGTGAGTTCCTGCAGATCCTCCAGGCCCAGGGCCCAGGCCATGCGCTGGGGGCTGCCGAAGGCGTTGGTCAGCACCGGCAGATCATGCCCGGTCACATTCTCGAACAGAAGGGCCAGGTTGCCGGCCTTGGACTTGCTGGCCCGGTCGGTGATCTCGGTGATCTCCAACTCCGGGCTCACCGGCGTTTTGATGCGCTTTAGCTGCCCTTGATTTTCGAGAAGCGATACGAATTCCCGCAGGTCCCTGAAGGCCATTTGGTCTCTTACTAGTAAAGAGTTTTGGCTCATTATAGCATAGCGATAGCATGAAGGGAAGAAAAAGCCCCTATGTTAAGAGCCAGGAGATATGGTATAATTCAATACGTGCGAGATGCAGTCAAATGCGTAGGGCGGGCATCATGCCCGCCGTTTCCCTTACACAGTTTTCTGCTTCAGGAGGACAGCGATGTACCACAGCGACGAGAAGCACCACGAGGGCGATTGCTGCTGGAGCGGATGGCGCCACTGGCACTGGGGTCCCTGGGGATTCGGCGGCTTGGGATTCGGCCGTTTTGGATTCGGCCCACGGTTCCGCCGCTGGTACTGGAGCCGGGACGAGGAGATCGCCTGGCTGGAAGAGTACCTGAAGGACCTGCAGGCCGAGGTCAAGGGCGTTGAAGAACGCATTAAAGAGCTGAAGGCACGTTAGGGACGGGATAGTGCTCAGGCCTGTTCTGGAAGCGCAGCCGAAAAGCCGTTTTTACCGCCGAGACCGCTAAGGGCGCAGAGATAACGGAAATATCTCAGCGAACTCTGCGCTCTCTGCGGTGGGGTTCTCGGCCGCATTTCTAGGCGATAGTTCCAACCTGAGGACGGGCACCGAAGCATTATCTCGGGCGCTCGTGACCAGTTGTCGTGGGCGGCGAAATAGTGTAAAATTAGATGGTCTCCCCATAGCTCAGAGGCAGAGCAGTGGACTTTTAATCCATTGACGCAGGTTCGATTCCTGCTGGGGAGACCAGTCCAGATAGTCGTCGAACCAGGACGGTGAGGGGAGAGAGGGAATCACCGCTTGCGGTTTGCCTGGAGCCCTAGAGAAATAGGCCCTCGGGCTACTCAGGTTTAGACCACGCGGTGCATTTGATGAACTCTTGGCGCGGTGATGTGATCTGCCTCAGCCACGTTAAAGGGGGAGGCAGGCCTGGGAAGACTGATGGACGGCAAGGCTTTCTCTTGGGTGGTACTATTTGCTGTCCTGCTGCTATCGGCGTCTTGCGGAGCGCAGCCGACGGCGACGCCGGATGTCAAGGCCACGCAGAGCGCCGGGGCCACGGCGACGAAGCTGGCTGAGCCGACGGCGACAGCGGTGCCAGAGCCAACGGCCACGAAAGTTCCTACTGCCACGCCCACGCCGCGGCCCCAGTTGATCATCCAGCGGCCGGGCGATGGCGAGGTCCTCGACACACCCACCATCCCCATCCGCGGCACGGCGCCATCCATCCGCGAGTTGATCGTGAACTCCTACTGGAAGATCGAGATCGACTATGATGGCACATTCTCCTACGATTTCCCGTGGAAGGACATGAGCGGCCAGCCCAACTTACTGGTCTTTCAGGCCACCGACGTTAACGGCCGGCCGGTGGCGGCCCTGCGCACCGTCTACTACAAGACCAGGGGCGGAGCGCCTGGCCCAGGCCCGGGCCCAGGCGCTGGCCCGGGAACCAAGCCGGCATCGGGCGCCCCTCCTCCGACTCCCGTCCGCATCACCCAGCCCGTAAAGCTGACGGAGAAAACCGCCACCGAGGACCTGGAGACAGTGCGGACTGAACCGGTGCTCCTGCAAGCCGGGCACAAGTACAGGGTCGAGTTCAAGTCTACCGGCGGCACCACCCAATTTCAGGCTAACTGGACACAGGTCCTGAGGATTGGCCAGGAGACCGCCACTCAGCAGGGAACCTGGGAGGGTAACACGCCGGCCTCGGTGGACGTCAAAAGCCCCATTCCCAACCCTGACGTTTGGGTCTTTTCAGTGACTGCGCTTTGCGGGTCAGGAAGGTTGACGGTGACGGTCTGGGAAGTGCCGTGAGGGCAGGGAGCAAACAGCAGGGAGCAGAGCGCAGGCGGCAGATAGCAGTAGAGAGAGCCCATAGTCAAAGTAGCGAACAGGAACCTACAAAAGTCTCACCTTATTTATCACCACTTCGAAGGCACAACCCAGGAAGGTGGCAGCCCGGCGGCTGATGAGCATGCGGCTCATGAAGATCTCGAAGTACTCCATGACCTTGGAGATGTTGGTGTCGATGTCCACCTCCAAGGTGATGGCCTTTCTATCCCCGTCAACGCGCACAAAGGAGCGCTGGGCGGCGTAGTTAACCCGGTCGTGGATGTCAAAGGCCAGGGTGTTGGGATTTCGGACCCGGGTGCGGTGGACGTCTGACTTGTCGCCGATGATGACGGCGGCGCAGACCTCGCCCACCGGGTCGCCCCGCTCCTCCTCGTGGTTGCCAATGGCCCCCATAACGATGGCGATCTCTTCCGGGTCCATCTGCAGTCGGCGCAGAAGCTCCATGGCAATCATGGCGCCGGTGTGAGCGTGCTCCTCCCGGTGGACTACATTGCCGATGTCGTGCAGGTATCCGGAGTTGGCGGCCAACTGGGCCGCCCGTTCCGGGTACTTGAGGCGCAGGAGGATGTTCTGCCCGATGTTCCCCACCAGGCCGGCGTGGCGGCTGCCGTGTTCGGTGTAGCCCAGAAGCCCCATCTGCTCGT
>JBFMCB010000109.1:0-10533 GCA_040754915.1 Chloroflexota bacterium
CACCTGCAACGACAAGGGGCTTTCTCTGCACGTTTACGGTTCCTCCTTGCGCTCTGTTCTGAGGTACCAGTGTGGTGTCGGCAGGCTGACCTGAACCTTGTCGACACTGACACCGTACCGTGCGGCCACCTCAATTGCCAACTGATGTGTTGTCACGTCCGGCAGGTATACTCGCGCATCAGTAGCTAGTTGCCCAAGCCCAGAGGCGGAGGCAGGGACCGTGCCTCGCATTGCAGTAGCCTCAATCAAGCGCAGGCTACGCGCGTTAAGACCCGATCCCAAACTATCAAGATCAACGACATTTGCCCCGTTCCCGCGTGCGGCGACGGTATGCAACCCCTGATCGGCGTCACGTGCCTCGAAGAGCACCAACTCAGCGACCATACGGGTGCGCTGAGCTAATAGATGCAACTCTTCAATAGAGAGAGGGCGGATGAAGGTTATTTGTACCGGTACACTTCCAGTGCCTGTGCGCGCCAGCCTCAATGCTTCTACGCGCTGCTGGGCCGCATAGCGGTCGCGCGCTGCATGATCCGCTAGATTAACCTGGACACGAACGCGAAGATATCCATTCGGACGCTGTTCGACGATATATGTCGGCTGTCCCAGCGATGGCGGGTTGCTTGCTTGAGCCACGCTGAGTACAGCTATGCTGACTAATATGGCTAAGAGTACGACTACGCTAACTCGACGCTTCGTTATCATTTCGAGTCCCTCCTTAGATCCCAAATCCGAATGGAATCATACTCGGAGCCAGCGGCAATCCGTCCGCCATCGGGCGAGAACGCCACGCTGCTTACACCTCCACCCTGGAATTGCATTCGCTTTAACGGTATCAGCGATTGATCAGTTACCTGCCATATTTGAACAATCCCATTGCTGCCTGCCGTTGCAAGCAGCGTGCCGTCCGTAGAAAGAGCCAGACTTGTTAGACCATTATGGGTAGATACGATACTCGTTTGCCCTCCGGACGTATTCCAAAAATGCACCCTACCATCGTCATTTCCATAGATTAATGCCGCTCCGTCCGGTGAAAAGGCTAAGCCTACCACCCCACTGTCCGATCCATGCAAAACATCCACTAAGACGCCATCCGCAGTTCGCCATAGATAGACACTCCCTTGCAGCGTTGCGGCAGCCAACATAGTGTCATCGGGCGAAAATGCCACTTGAATAATATTTTCACATGTAGGTTCTTTCAAAACTCGCGCGAGTCCATCTGCTACCTGCGAAATCCAAACGGCTCCTTGCCATGCACCAGCCGCTATGTGCCCTCCATCTGACGAAAAACTGAGACTGGTCACCCAGTAAGGATGATCTGCTCCATATCGGTCTATCAACTGACCATCCGCCACGCGCCGCAAAAGCACGCCGCCTTCTTTTGCGCCAGATGCCAGCAACTTTCCGTCGGGGGAAAAAGCTACAGCATAGCTAGGGAGAGCGGAGGAAAGGTCCGATGGGTCATGGGCAACAAATTTGAGATCTCCATCCGAAGTGCGCCATAGATGTATAGCGCCTGACATCGAGCTTGATGCCAGCAACGATCCGTCGGGGGAAAAGGCGACTCTATTCACGCCACCGTAGCCCTCCAACGTAGTGCTTAACACGCCCTCATCAAGATGCCAAATGTGAACAGCGTCCCAGGTTGAAGCAGCCAGCCGATTCCCATCGGACGAAAAGGCCACGCGCGCCATAATCCATTCAACTTGGGCTTCCAGCCGCTTGACCAAGCTCCCATCAGAGGTTCTCCACAGCCATACCGCACCACGTTCTCCCCTCGACACCTCGCCTTCCAGACCGGCGGCAAGAAATTCCCCATCCGGGGAGAAAGCCAGGTCCCTTACCCCAACGTATGGTCCAAATTCCAGCCTTTTTAGAAGAGAGCCATTGGCCACCTCCCATAGATAGATGGCTCTGTCTTCTCCTGAGGAAGCGACGACATCTCCGTCCGGTGAGAACGTTACATTCTGGAGTCTCCCTCCAGGGCTTTTGAAAGTTTGGAATGTTCCGTCCGACACACGCCATAAGCGCACCAAATCACCCCACCCGACAGCCACCCGGCTACCATCGGGGGAGAAAGCTACAGGACCGATCGCTCCTATACTCTCCAGAGTTTTGACGGGAACCCCCTCGGGAATTCGCCAACCTCTCACTTCACCATCTCTAGACCAGGAGAGGAGAGTGCTGTCTAGCGGGGAAAAGAACAGATTCCTAATCTCACTATGCCCAAGAAAAGCTGTAACCGGTTGTCCGTCCGATACTCGCCACACGCAAATCTCGCCACTGGACAACCCAGCAGCGACAAGTGCGCCATCGGGCGAAAAGGAGATCCGGGACACCGACCTTCCTTCTGCAAGCAATCTGAATTCGTTGACCTTTTGGGATTTGTAAATGTGGACACCTGTGGTGGATGCTACAGCCAGCCATTCACCATCTGACGAATATGACAAGTCATTTATCGTCCCCTTCCCCAGCAGCAGTCCACCCTCATTGGACGCATCGGAGCAAACGTCCAGCCAGGGGTGCCCGACTCCAAGATGCGATTCAGCACTTGATGCTTCTGTCGTCAATGCTTCGGGAGCAGCAAATGTGGGCGATGATTGCTGAGGAACACTGGGTGCATCCTGGTGCGGATTGCAGCTATATAAAGCAGTGCTGACGAATGCAGTGAGCAAGACTCTACAAAAGAGCCCCCGCAACAGAAACCTTTTCATTATCTCCCTCCGTGACAGGCCGCCCAGACCATTTGGCTAGCATCTCCTCGTCCGGATATCATCGTTCTTGGGAGATCTCCGTCTGTTCCTTAATGTTTGGGCTAGTAGAGAACGACCTATCAAATCAGAACGTGAAACCAAAGACAAAATGGGGCGCGGCTTGGCAGGAGGTCTTCATCCTGGTAGACCGCGTCCCGTTTTGGCTCAGGCCACTGCGTTAAGCCCCATTTCTGTATTTCTATCTAATAGACGATACGCTAGAAGTAAACCAGAGAGGAGCTCCAAGTGTACAGCTTTCTATCATTTGTGTGTGCACTGTACCGAATTGTCAATAGCCGCCCGGTGTAGGCCACCCATCGCCGCCCGATGCCTACCACCTATGATCGGGTGGTGTCTACCACCCATGATCGCCTGGATACCTTCCACAGGGTGGGTGTGGCGGCGAATTACAATGTAGCGGGCAGGGCTGCTGGTGTGCCGGTCATCTCCTTATGGCGACTCAGTTGGCGGTAGCTGTCGCCGCGAATGATCAGGGTATGGGCGTGATGAGTGAGCCGATCGAGCGCTGCACTTGCTAGCAACGGGTTGTTGAACACCTCGGCCCATTCCTCGAAGGCGCGGTTACTGGTGACAATCACGGACTGATGCTCGTAGCGTTCGCTGATGATCTCATAGAGATCCTGCACGGCTTGAGGCGTGAGCGGCTGCAGACCGAAATCATCTAACACCAGCAGGTCACAGCCTAAGACCTTTGCCCACAGACGATGGTGTGATCCGTTGGCCCGAGCCGCATGCAGGTCGGCCAGCAGGCGATGGGTCGATCGGTACAGGACACGATACTCGCGCTTCAGCGCTTCGCAGGCCAACCCGTTGGCCAGATGGCTTTTCCCGACACCGCTCGGGCCACAGATCAGCACGTTGTCGTGGCGGGTGATGAACCTGCAGGTGGCCAGTTCCTGGATCACGGTGCGATTGAGCCCAGGGGCAGCTGTGAAGTCGAACGCAGCCAGGCTCTTCTGGCTATCGCAGCCAGATTCAGCAAAGCGCCGGGCCAGGCGCTGTTGGCTCCGCCGCTCGAGTTCATCGTCGAGCAAGAGGGCCAGGAACTCGGACGGAGCCAGTTGGCGTTCTGTCGCCTGGGCGGCGCGCACGTCCAGGGTCAGCGCCATCCCAGACAGCTTCAGTTGGCGGAGCTTCGGCAGGAGGGGATGGATCATGGCGCCACCTCCGCCGGAAGGGGAAAGAACTCCACAGCGGAGCGGGCAAAGGCGAAGCTGCGGGCAGCAGGGGGATCCGCAGCTTCGGGCAGGTGCTCTCGGTCCAGTGCCGCATCCAGGATGTCCTTGATCCGCCGATAGCGCACATCGCCGAAGTACAGCGCCCGGGCGCAGGCAGCCTCCAGCCGCTGGTTGCCCACGGTCTCTTCAAGGCGCAGAATGGCCTGCACCGAGCGCAGGCGATCCAGGGGCCGTTCAGCCAAAAGGCTCTCCACCACCTGGTGTGTGGCAGCGCCGATGCGGGTAGCTATCTCCCGACAGCGGGCAGGAGTGCGCTCCAGATAAGCGGCCTTGTCTGGTGGATAGTGTTCCAGGCGGGTGTGCCAGGTCCCCGGCGCTTGAGCCCGTTCATGGGTGGTCACCAGCTCGGTGCCGTAGAAAAGCTGGACGACCCGTTCACCGACATAGGCATCCAAGGTCTGGCCAACGAACCTGTAGGGCACGGAGTAGAAGCTGGCGGCGATGGTAACATGGCAGTCGGGATGGACTTTGACCGGCTTGATCTCACAGAGGGTAAACGGTTCGGCGGGCAGGGGCAGCAGGGCACGCTGCTCCTGCTCGACAAAAAGATGCCAGGGTGCCTGATGGGTGGTGCCATGACGGCGGGTTCCAGCCACCTCGCGCACCCAGACCCGCAGGCGCTGGTTAGCGACGCGGATGTCGGCAAACTCCTGACCGGCCATGAAGTTACGTTGCAGGTAGTGGATGCCATTCTCCACCTTGCCCTTGTGCTCTGGCGTCCCAGGGCGGGTGGGGCTGATCACAAAGCCGTAGTGCTGGGCCATGCGACGGTAGGCCTCGCCCAGGATCGTGTCATCGACCAAGGCCTTCAGGACAGCCGCTTTCAGGTTGTCGGGCACGATCCGACGGGGCACGCCATCCCACCACTCGAAGGCCCGGCGATGGAGAGCAATCCAGGTCGGGGTCTTCTGGTCGAAGACGAGTTCGGCATACTGGTGACGACTGAAGGACAGCGTGGCGACGAAGGCATAGGCGGGACGGGCATGACCGGTGACAGGGTCGTACAGGGGGCCGACGGGACCGAGGTCGACCTGAGCCTCCTCACCGGGGGCGGTGTGGACACGAACCACAACATCGGGCTCTGTCGGGCAGAGGCGATGCACAAAGCGCCGCACGGAGGAGTAGCCACCGGTGTAGCCATAGTCCTCCCGCAGGCGGGCGTAGATGGCGGTCATCTCCACCCCTTGGTCTAAGAGCTTCTGAACTGTCGCTCGATAGGGTTCCACCGTCGAAACCATCTGTGGGGGCCGGGGTGCTGGTCCCAGCATCTGAGCCAAGATGGCGTCCTCGGGCAACGGGTGGTCTGCCGCAAGGAAGCCATACTGTTCAGCCAAGAGACGATACTTGTGCACCGTGTCTCGGGAGAGGCCAAGGTCCCGGGCAATGCGCCGGCCACTATCGCCGGCCCTCAGACGGTGAATCACATCACGCAGATAGTTCATGTGTAGACGCTCCACGATGTTCCTCCTCCAGATTTCTCTGTCTGGAGGAGTATAGCCACACCAGGACACGCTTTGCAAGGAAGGCCATGTCTGTGGTAGACACTGGGCGATCATGGGTGGCCTACATCGGGCGGCGATGGGTGGCCTACATCGGGCGATCATGGGTGGCAGGCACCGGCCGATCATGCCTGGCATAGTATAGGGCGATCAGTGACAAGCACAATGGGGATTTTCTCCAGCACAGGCGTATCGCAAGCTGCGAAGGCGAGAAGGGCGAAGAGGACAGTTAGGGCGAAAACAATTCGAACCATCCTACTTACCGCAGCTTGAGAGTCCCTATGATGGCATCGAAGACGCGACCATCGCCCTGACCCCGGAGGATTAACGTACGCTTGCCATCCAGCACAACCAACACGTGATTGACCTCCCCAAACTCGCCCATAGTCTCTAGACGAACCGCAGGCTGCCCGTCAACGGTCAGTTTTCGCTGGTCAAACGCGGTCAAGAGCGCACTGCGATCTAGAGTCTGACCGGGGCCAGTAGTCGCGAGCACCTGACGCGAAAATGCGTCGAGGTCTGCCTCGGGTTTCTCAATAACCTGAATCGCAATAAAGGCTTTGCCACTGAACGGACCAAAGTCGGGTCGTGCCCCATCCAATCGGGCAGAACTGAGAGTGCGGCATTCCTGGCAACTGTATGTCAGATACTGCCAGCCCTGACCCACGTACCAGGTCCCTGGATAACGCAGCGTGTAACCAATCGTAGGATCAATGTAGATCTCAGTCAAGGATGGCACTGCGGCTCTCGGTACACCCGGGCGATACGCTAGCAAATCATCCCAGTCCGACTGCCCATAGTAGCCCACCGCATGCGGCGCGGGATAGCGCGTCCCTTCAATCACTTGCGCTTGACCAGTGGAGGGATTCGCCGCCATGAGAACCATGTTGTCGTCCTCGCGCTGAACATAGTACAGGATCGCGCCATCTTCGCTCCAGGTAGGCGCGTCCTGGAATGCGTCCACTCGGTTGAGTTGCCAATGCTTGCCCGTTTGCGGGTTCAATAAGTAGACGCGCCGCTTCAAGATGGCTAGGTTCTGGAAGCTCATCCAATCCGCCTGGCCCATGCTGGCGTCAGAGGCTTGGACTGCCGCGTAGGCAATCAGATCACCGCGGGGTGACCAGGCAACAATGCCAGGGATCGCTTCAGTTTTACTAACCACGGTCGTGACTTGACCTGTTGCCGGGTTGAACAGGTTAAGCCACTTGTTCACTTGGGCCGACCGATATCCGCCAGCCGTGAAAGCCAAGGCCGAACCATCCGGCGCCCAACTTTGATACCTGGGATTGAGTAGAGCCCTATCGGCAAGAGGCATCACCTTGCCCGTCTCGACATCAAGCACCCAGAAGGAAAAACCATCCGCTTGTGCCGAACCGCTCAAAATTCCTAACCAGAAGAGAAGGTAGCGGTTGTCAGGCGACCAGCGACCGAAAACGATTTGCTCGTGGAGGTACGTGCCCGACGGTTGAGGCGTGGACGGGGACTGGAAGACTAAAGCAGGCACACTGGGGCGATCCTCTTGAATCCAAATCCGCCATATCTGTATCGGGGCACTACTGCCCTCGATGCCTATGCCTGACTGGGGAGGTAGGAAGTTCGTCCGCACGACAAACAGCCGGCGGCTGTCTGGCGACCAGATCGCCTCTTGCGCCGTACTGCTCGGAGGGAAAACAGAAAAGGTCTTGCCCCCCGGACCTTTTAGGTCAAGGCTGCCGACCTTCGTGTTCAGCACAGCCGTCCACCTTCCATCCAAGGATGGAATCTCTTCAACTCGACCGAACGGAAAGACCCACGGGGTGGGCGAGGGCGCAGGCGATGGAGGAGCAGTAGGTAATGCTGTCGTGGTTGGCTCAGGCGTAGACGTTGCTAACGCTACGGCGGCAAGTGTTGGCCTGGGGGTTACACCTCTTCCTGAAGCTGCGCTGCAGGCGCTGATTAGCGCGCTCGCAAGCAGGAGAAAGACAACGGCGGTCCAAAGTTGTTGCCTCTTGCCACTCATCTTTTCCCTCCTAACCTTGAAACTAAGTATAGTCAGCCACCCCAGCCCGGTCAAACCGATTTTCATGCACTCTTGCGTACGAAGCTGCGTCAGGCTGTGCGGGCCACGTTGATGACCATTCTGTAGGAAGAGGTCGAGGCTGTAATTGGGGCACGACCGTACGGGCAGACATCAGCTCGGCATGATTACCGGAACGGCCCGTACCAGCGTGGGCTAAGGGAAGATGGCTACTTTTATTTTCTCCTTGCATTCCAATAGCTCCCGCGTGGCGAAGTCATTGGGGTCAGTCCACAGCCAGGTGATCACCTTGCCTTCCACCGCGGCTCCACCGGAACGTTTTTGATCGAGAACCGCTACCTTTCCATCGGCGATACGGTATATCGGTGCCGTCCCAACATTCATCTGGTGCCAGGTAGCTATACCGTCCCCAACCGTGGGCCAGTCAAAGCCCCCGAGGGGATTATTGGTGATCTTCTTGCTCTCTTTGGTAGCCAGGTTATGAAGAATGATGTCTCCGGAGCCATACTCGTGGCCCACGAAGCGGATCGGCAGCTCCACCCAGACAACGTAATCGCCCCAAATATCGGGCTGACACGCCTTGCCGGTCTGGCTAACGTTCACCTCGGTGCCGGTACGCAGGTCATACAGGTAGACGTCGCCGATTATTTCCTGAAAGGACTCGCCCCCGGGGATCACCATCGCCCCGGGCAGGGTGGTTGGCTGGGGCGTGAAGCGCCGCTCGGTGGCCAGGAACCTGTTCCAGACGACCCTGTCCCCATGGATCCGCGGCGTGTCCAGTCCGTAGGGTGACTCACATTCCGTGAGGATCGAGGTACGTCGAGAGGCAATATCGTACAGGGCGATCTGGTGGATACATCGGCCCGAGGCGGCCAGGACGGACTGGTTCCAGACCAATCGCTCCCCGTCGAAGTCTGCGGTGTACCAGTTCTGTTTGCACTTGCCTCCCTCGTTGATCCTGGCCGCCTCGATCCTCTCCTGGGTGGTGAGGTTGAGGAGGTAGATGACGATGTCGTCGTCAGGCTGCATGGGGGCGTTTATTGGGGTCAAATCGTCATAGGCCAGCCAGCCCCTGGTCACATTGATCAGGCCTATGATACGATCTTGGCGGCTGGGCGAAGCCACCAGGCTCTCCTCGTCGGTCTTGAGGTCATGGCGATAGATGGCGACCTCCCTAAAGGGCTGTGCATAACCGCCGAAGTAAACGGCGTCGCCGTAGAGCCGCATGGTCGCAAAATCACGGTGCTGGGGGGTGAATTCCAGGTACGTGTAGGGCAGCCTGATACTGAAGGAGCTGGGAAGCGGGCTTGCTCTCCCCACCGGGATACCAGGCTCCGTGGCTGCAGGCGTAGGCGGAGGGCTTTGTCTGGCGCAAGAGGCGGAAAACCAAAGCGTAAATGAGAGCAGGAACAGCGAGGGACCATTTCTGCGCGTAAGCACTTAGGTGCTATCCTCCAAGTCGCTCAGGCCTAGGTTACGGGGGGCTTTTAAGAGTCCCCCGTAACCTGGCCGAGGGATTACCACAGGCAGTGGTACCAGGCCCCGCAACCGTCGGTGCCATTTCCAGTGGATTGAGCGGCCAGGCACTGATAGAAAGTATTGGGGTCCCACCAGTGTTGGCCGACGGTGTCCACCGTGCCGTCTCGCACCGAGTCAGAGTAGCTGAGATAGGGGCCGTAAACGTCCTGATACCCCCGGCTCACAACGTAATGGCCGCTGGTGTAAGCGGACGTGTACTTATCCAAGTGTACATCGGCATTTACCCATGGTCTTACGATGTTCTCTATCGCCATGGAGTATACTGATAGGTCGAGCACCAAATGATTCACGTAGTCGCTCGAACTCGCGGGGTTATAGCGAGCATACGTCTGCGTGCCCCAGCCATTGAGGGTATCTTGAATCCTTCCAAAGCAGGTGCCGTAGCTGCCACAGGGCCCAGTGCCCTCGTTGTCGGCGATTTGCGCCTGGGCATAGGACTTGCCCTGATACTTCAGGATCGCGTAGGTGCTGGCCGGGCCGCAGTAGTTGTTGCAGTAAGTGGTGCCATCTCTGCTCTGCAGAACCCCATAGACCCCTAGTTCGTACCAAGCAGACGTCACGCCCACATCACCATCTGAACCGGTGACCTCCCGCCTGAGTTGGCGCAACTTCTCCGCCAATTGCTGTCCGGAGATCCTCCTTGCCCGCTTATCGGCAAGCAACTCACCTACCCTGGCGGCCACCTGTTCCTTCTGTTTCAGCGCGGCGAGTTCGGCAGATGTCATGGGCCGGTCTGGAACGGTTATGCTACCGTCACCCGTTCCATCCAAGGGGCTTTTCCTCGGTACAGGATCGTCCGCAAAGGTCGTAGAGGGAACGATACTGACCACAAGCAGGGCAGCTACCAGAAGCATGGTAACCCGTCTCATTTGAGCCTCCTTGAAATTCTCCTACAGAAGCTATTTAGCCCACCTTCTTTCTCCGCCACCTTCCTTTATGCGGTTCGTACTCTCTTAGCCAAGAGCTCTGTAGCGAACCGATTTTTGCCGAGCGCTCTCTCGGCCACTGGCTTCGCGGCTCACCAATCGCCGGCATGGCCACCAACGTAACAGTTACCGTTTTCGCTAGAGGACTGTGCAACCTCCTAACACGTCTGGATTTCGTGCCCATTCTCCACCGATTGCACCACCAATACCAGTTTAGCACATCGGGTATAAAGTTTTTGTTAAGTTTTAGGGTTAAGAAGGACGACTGAGGGATGATTTGGAGAAAGCTGGGGAGGCGGGGGCACTTACAGCGGTAACTGCACGGTGAAGGTGCTGCCCACGCCGGGGGTGCTCACCACCTGGACGGTGCCGCCATGCCGCTGCACGATGTGGGCGACGGTAGCCAGCCTCAGCTTAACTTCTTAAGCAAACGCTGCACTGGGCTGGAAAGTTTCCTGTTCAATTGTTCATCTCTCGTTGCCTCCCTACTTGCCTTTAGGTGGCCTCACTGGCTGAATATCCGGAAAGGGTGGGAACTCT
>JBFMCB010000110.1:0-10465 GCA_040754915.1 Chloroflexota bacterium
ACCCGGCCAGGGATGATGATCCCGCCTGGTCCCCCGACGGCAAACGCATCGCCTTCGTCTCCGAGCGCGACGGGAACTATGAGATCTACGTCATGAACGCCGACGGCACCGGCCAGACCCGCCTCACCGTTAACCCGGCCAGTGATTGGGAGCCCGCCTGGTCCCCCGACGGCAAACGCATCGCCTTCGTCTCCGGCCGCGACGGGAACTGGGAGATCTACGTCATGAACGCCGACGGCACCGGCCAGACCCGCCTCACTGTTAACCCGGCCAGTGATTGGGAGCCCGCCTGGTCCCCCGACGGCAGGCGCATTGCCTTGCGCTCCAAGCGCGACGGGAACTGGGAGATCTACGTCATGAACGCCGACGGCACCGGCCAGACCAGGCTGACCGCTAACCCCGCCAGTGATTACGACCCCGCCTGGTCGCCACAGTAGGGACCGGGCACGTTCATAACCATCCTCCCGCAGGTTCGGAACCTGCAGGAGGATAAGCAGTCGGAGTGCGGCCTTCAGGCTGCCCGTGTTAGAGAACATCGCCCTCCAGGTAACCAATAACCGGGTAACGTTGCCAGCAATCGGCCAGCTAGTAACAGGCTGAAGCCTGTACTCCAGGTTTTTTGCGAACTTTGCGTCTCTGCAGTGAATGCTCTCGCCGGTTTGTTTTATCTGTAACAATAGCAGGCTGAAGCCTGCACTCCAGTCATTTTAGAGGCGAAGCTTCACTAGAAATGTGGCCGAGAACCCCACCTTTCGAATTTCGAAATTCGAATTTCGCAATTCGAAATTGGGCTGCGCCCTCAGCGGTCTCGGCGGTAAAAACCGCTTTTCGGCTGCGCTTCTAGAATGGAGGGGAAGGAGGAGAGGTTCTTTCTGGCTCTGCTTCACTCCGGCATCGCCCGCCTGGTCCACTCGATGGGTTCCAGGGGGATACCGCCCAGCCGCACCTCCCAGTGCAGGTGGGCGCCGGTGGAGAATAATCCGGTGTTACCTACCAGGCCGATGGTCTCGCCTTTGGCCACCTCGTGGCCCTCTTGTACCCTTAGCTCCTGCAGGTGCAGATAAGCCGTGTATAGCCCCAGCCCGTGGTCGATGATGACCGTGTTGCCGGTGCCCTTCATCTCCTGGGCTAGAGCCACTTTGCCCCGGTTAGCAGCCAGAACCGGCGTGCCGGGCTTCGCTCCCAGATCCAGGCCTTCGTGGTAGCTGGCCACCGGACCGCCGTTGTAGGAGCGGCGGGTGCCATAGTCTGAGGTGATGTCAGCCGCCACCGGCCAGGCAAAGACTCCCTCCCACAGTCTCTCCGGCGACACTCTGGCATAAGCCGCCATGCGCCGGTCTTTCTCCTGCTGCAGGAGCCGTGCATTCTCCTGGGCCTGCTTCAGGTTGCCGGGCGGCAGCCAGATGGTCTCCGTCCGAAACGGGAAGGCAGCCAGCCGGATGGTGGAGGTGACCCGAGAGGTGTTTCCTATTGGGTCCGCGGCTTCCAACTGGAGTAGATGCTCCCCCGGCTTCGCTAAGGCGTCGAAACCGGTCAGGTACCAGAGGTAATCCGGCCCACGGTTCAGTGTTATGGCTTGGCCGTCGAAGGCGGCGGAGATGGTAGCCGGCTCGTTGGACCGGACTTTCACCAACAGGGCATGGCCCTGGGTCGCCACCGGAGGGTCCAGCTCCACTGCAAGCCGGGGAGGCGCGTTATCCGTGGTGAACTTCGCGGTGGCCCGGCCGACATTCTTGCGTCGGGAGAGGTCTTGGGCTTCCACCTGCACTAGGTGGTCCCCATCGGGCAGTTTCGTGGTGTCGATGATCAGCTCGTTATTCAGGAGTTCAACTCCTGAACCAGCCACGGTGGCACTGTCCACGGTGATGGAAGTGGTGGTGCAGGCGTAGTTATCAGTCACCACGATGGCTACAGAAACGGTGCCCTTCACCACACCAGAGGGGGCTACTATCTGGACCGCGGGCGGCTCCTGGTCGGTGTACCACAGGTAGAGATCCACCACGTTCTCGCGCACGGTCGGCACCAGGAGGGCCAGCCCCAGGGCCAGGGCACAGACCAATAGGGCGATGGCAACATAGAAGACGAAACGCCTGATCATCGTCGGAAAACCACCTGCCCGCCAAAAACCGTCATTTCCACCTTGGCCTGCGATATCTCATCGGGAGGAATCCGGAAAATATTCCTGTCCAGCACCACCATGTCCGCCAGCTTGCCGGTGGCCAGAGAACCCTTAACGTCCTCTTCCCCCGAGGCATAGGCCGCGCCTAAGGTATAGGCGTGCACTGCTTGCTGGACGCTGATGCGTTCCTGGGGATACCAACTGTCAACGTCCGGCTCCTCCACCTGCCTCCGGGTGACGGCGGCGTGAATCCCCCGCAGCGGGTCCAGGGTCTCCACTGGACAGTCCGAGCCAAAGGCTAGCGCCGTTCCCGCGTCCAGGAGGCTACGCCAGGCATAGGCGTAGCGGCACCGCTCTCCCCACAGCCGGTCGGCCACGTCACGGTCGGAGGTAGCATGTAAGGGCTGCATGGAGGCGATGACCCCCAGCCTGGCCAGGCGGGGCACGTCGGCGGGATGCAAGAGCTGCACGTGCTCGATGCGCTGGCGCAAGCGGCGCGGCCTCCAGATGTCCTGGGTTGCTTCATAGACGTCCAGCACCTGGCGCACGGCCCTATCGCCGATGGAGTGGACGGCCGCAGCAATGCCGGCCTCCCCCGCCTGGCGCACCAGATCGCAGATCTCCCCCCTCGACGTGGCGGCCACTCCGAAGTTTGTGGCCTGCCCCTGGAAGGGTTCCAGCATCAGCGCCGTCTGAGAGCCCAGGCTGCCATCGGCGAAGATCTTCACCGGCCCAAGCCTCAGGTTCGTATTGCCGAAGCCGGTAGCCAGGCCGAGCCTGATCGCATCTCCGAGCTCCTCCACCGGGATCAGCATGTACACGCGGAGCCCCAGCCGCCCGCTGGACTCCAGCTCCCCAAAGGCCCGGAAGGCACGGCTTCCCTCGCAGTCGTGGATGCCGGTCAGGCCGTATTGCTGGGCGTGTGCTATGGCTTCCTCGAGCGCCGCGGCCTCCAGTTCCGCCGCTGGTGCCGGGATCTTTTGGGCCACCAGTTCGATGGCGTTTTCCCGGACGAGTCCGGTGGGTTCCTGGGTCTCGGTGTCCCGGTCGATGCAGCCGCCGGGAGGGTCAGGCGTGTCACGGTCGATGCCCACCAGCCTCAGGGCTTCGGAATTGACCCAGAGGGAATGGCCATCCTTGCGCCGGAGAGCAACCGGATTGTTGAGGGCGATGCGGTCCAAAGGCTCCTTGGTTGGGAACACCGGCACCAGCCAGTCGTTGTGGTCCCAGCCGTGGCCCAGGACCCACTGGCCAGGCCCGAGGCCCTCGATCTTTGTCTCCACCAGATGGAGGGCCTCCTCCAGGGACCGGGCGCCCTGGAGCTGGACCTGGCTCAGGCCCTGGGCGTATGACGCCAGGTGGATGTGAGAATCAATGAGACCCGGATAGACCGCCCGGCCGGCCAGATCGATAACCTCGGTCTTGGGACCGGCGAGGTCCCGGACATCGTCGTCCTGGCCCACCGCCAAGATTCTATCGCCGATGACTGCCACCGCCTGCGCCTCAGGCTGGTGCGGCTCCATGGTATGGATGCGGCCATTGATCAAAAGCAACGTCGGTGGCACGGAACTCGTCTAGTCCTGGAACTTCTTCAAAAGATCAGCCATGGCTGGGTCGTCGGCATACTCCGGGCCCAGTGGCAACACCTTGCCATCGTAGGCGGTCACCTTACCTCGCCCGTCTATCTCCAGCCTCAGGATGCCGAGGAACTCGCCATCAAACCCCGCTTGCGCGATGACCGTGCCCGCCTCCGGCACCGTTATGAGCGGTTGGAGGACCACCCGGGAGCGGCCGCCGATTATCGCGGTTATGCCTGGCACTTCTTGGGCCAGCTTCTGGTCCAATTCTACCCCAAGATTGGTGAGCAGGAGCACCACGTTGGTTTCTTTCTGGACCTTGGGCAGGTATTCCTTGGCCACGGCCACCGGGTCATTGATCTTAAGCGTCAAGGCAACTGCCTTCCCCTTATCTGCTC
Source organism: Chloroflexota bacterium (assembly GCA_040754915.1). Lineage (GTDB taxonomy): Bacteria > Chloroflexota > DTOL01 > DTOL01 > JACQYG01 > JACQYG01. The sequence continues at coordinate 4,095 of JBFMCB010000110.1, forward strand.
CAAGCAACTGTTCCAGCGTGGTCAAGGCGCCGGGGTGGGTCAACCCGATGAGGCCGATCTTCCGGCCATTCACTACGGCAATCGCATACGGTTTAGCAACCGGCTGGCCGGAGTCAGCCCAAACCAGATTGGCTGACAGGAAGGCGAAGTGGGCCTCCTTCATCCGCTCGGCCAGGGCCGAGGTGCCCAACATCAGATCGCGGTCTCCCAAGGCCATGGCCTGGTAGCCCATGGCATTCATGGCCTCGACGATGACCCTCCCGTGGGTTTTGTTGGCCAACGGTTGGCCGTAGAGAGAGCTGCCCGCATCCAGGATCAATAGATTTTGGCTTTTCTCATGTTCCTGTTTGACCGCGGTGGCCCGCCGGGCCACGCCTCCCTTGGGCACGCCTCAGCCACAGGGCTCCACGTAGCCGCCGGTGTCGTTGGTGTGGATGATGGTCAGGGAAATCGGTAGTCCGGGCGGACTCGAAGACGGCCCACAGGCAGAAGCGAGGAGCAAAACGGCCATTGTTGCCGAAAGCATTTTGCCCAGAAGTTCAGGAGTGCAACTCCTGAACCAACAAAGGGGAGTGCAACTCCTGAACCAACAAAGGAGCGCCAGGGATTCCATCCGCTTCTACCGGCCTCCGTAGACCAACATGGCGATCTGCGGGGTGACGCTGATCTCCACCCAGGCGGCCAGCACGAACAATGGAACGGCGAGGGCCATTATCTTCACCAGGTCTACGGCGGCCATGGCCATGCTCTGGGCAATCGACATGCCCTTGGGTGGCGCCATGATGATCATGCCCAGGCGCAAACCGAAGGCGGCCACCAGCCCCGCCGCCGTCAGCTCAAAGATGCCGTGGGGCAAGACAAACGTAGCCAGGAATACCGAGGCGCTGTAGCCCGCCTGGGCGGCCTCGCCGGCCAGAAAGCCGGCCACCATCGTAGGGAGCATGATCCACAAAATGGCGGCCGTCCCGAAGGAGAAGGCGGAGAGAGCCGACGCCAACAGCGAGGCTCGAAGGTTGTGAAACAGGAGCCAGCCAATGGTGATGGTGGGGATCGTGTTCAGGGTCTTCCATTGCCCCAATGACCTGCCCAGGACCTCGGCGGCCAGAGGGAAAGGATACCGATAGGAGAACCAGTAACCCAGAAAAGTCCCCACCGGTATGGCCAACAACACCAAGAGTATCGGTATTCTGTTTATGGCCAGCAACTGAGGGATGTCGTGCCGGTACAGGCGCCACAGCGTCAGAGGCGGGGAAGTCACCTTCTCGAGCGCAGTCTCCTGGCGGGGGAGCCTCTGGGCGAAGCGTAGCAGGGCACGCCCGATGGCCGGCAGGTTGATCTCCTCGCCCTCGCGGGAGAGGATTTCCTCGCGGTTGAAGATCCGAATCCCCATGCGGATGAAGATGATGGACACCACCAGCATCGCCAGCATGATCATCCAGAGAATGTCAATATACTCGTGGAGGACACACCAGCTTTCAGCGGAGATGATGAAAGTCATGGGCAGGATGATGAAACTGGCCAGCAGATTGGCGCCCCGGATGGACGAGGTGTGGCTGGACACCACCACCGCCCCGGAGACCATCACCAGGGCCCCCAGTGCCGACAATGCCATGACCAGGAACAGGGTAAAGACCGACATCGAATAGCCCAGGATCAACTGGATGCCAAGGTAGAAGATCCCAATAGCCAGAACGCTCAGGGTCACCGGCGGAATGACACTGGCCAACAGCTTGCCCAGATACAGCTCCAGATCAGACAAAGGCATGGCCAACAGCGCTTCCAGAGTATTGCGTTCCTTCTCCCCTACGAAACTCTCCAGGGCAATCACCAGGGAGAAAGACGTGGGGAAAAACCCGGTCATAAGGGCGCCAAAAGGCACCAGTCTCTGCAGTGTATCCATAGCCACATCCGTGGGCAGGCCCAGGCGATCCACGCCGATGCGCAGGCTGATCAACGTGAAAAAGGGAAAGCCGGGGGAGAGGCATAGCATGGGCAGCATGATCCGCCAGTCGGTGATCGCGTCCACGATCTCCCGGCGGGCCACGGCCAGAGGCAGGCGAGGGGAAAATCTCAATCTGGCGTTTATAAGGGCATTTCCCAGAGCATGGCTAGCTATGGCGAACCTCCTGGCTCAAGACGAGCCGGATGACGAGTTCTCCACGATTCTCAGGTACACCGACTCCAGGCTATACGGCACCTCGCTCAGGGAGACCACCTCCGCGCCGGCTTCCACCAGCCGCTGAAGTAACAAAGGGTTTTGCTTCTGCGGCTCCAGGGCACGAAAACAAACCCTGTCACCCTGCCGGCTTTCCAGTTTTACCAGCCCTTGGATGAGGGGGAGGTAGCCATCCAGTGACACCATCTGCAGCTCGAAGAGCGGTGGCCCCAGGAGCTTTTTCCTGAGATCTTGGGGATAGCCAAAAGCCACGATCTGGCCTTCCTTGATCACCGCCATCTTGTCCGCCAGGGCCTCGGCCTCAGCCAGGTTATGGGTGCAGACCACAGCGGTGTGGCCGGCACGGCCCAGGCTCACGATGTAATCTCTAACCAGCTTGGCACCGGCGGGATCCAGGGCAGAGGTGGGCTCATCCAGGTACAAAACCTTGGGACTATGGATCAAGGCTCGGCTCAGAGCCATCTTCTGGCGCATCCCCTTGGAGAAATGGCCCAGGGGCAGGTGCCGATATTCCCAGAGACCGAAGAGAGTAAGCAGTTCGCGGCTGCGCTCCAGGCGCAGGCTCCGGGGTACACCCTCCAGTTCGCCGAAAAAATCGAGGTAGGCCAGGGGTTTCATGCGACTGTAGAGGCCAGGCAGCTCGGTGAGCATGCCCACGAAATGGCGCACCTCCCGTGCCTCGGCCACCACGTCCATGCCACCCACCCTGGCGCTCCCGGAGGTGGGTTGCAGGATGCTGGCCAGCATCCTCACCGTGGTGGTCTTGCCTGCCCCGTTGGGGCCCAGCAGAGCCAGGATCTCCCCCTCGCCGACGCGGAAGGAAACGTCTTTGACCGCGGTGAAGTCGCCAAACCGCTTGGTTAGACCATTGACCTCGATCACGAGTTCCTCATCCCGCCAGAGGCTTTTCCTCAAAAGACCCGCTGTCTTCTTCTAGCCCCCCTGGTTTTTCGCTTCCTTCGCTTTGCTCCATGTTCTTTGCTTCTTCACTAGTAGATGCTGCCTGTTCACTGCTACCTGGTTTCTGCTCAGCCTCCGGGTAGAGCTCTTTGGTGAACTCCTGGGTCAAATCGTCGGAGGCCTTCTTAAACTCACGCAGAGTCTTCCCCAGGGCATTGCCGATCTCAGGGAGCTTGGCCGGGCCGAAGATGATCAGGGCCACGATCAGGATCAGGATCAGCTCCATCGGGCCAATATTGAACATCAGAAGCCGCCCTTTCTAGAGGCATCCTGCATGGCGTGCATATCTCCCACGTAGACTCCCCCGCCTTTGACCTTCACCGGGCAGACCAAGACGGCTCCTGCCCGTACCGAGTCAATGTCCAGGTGGCCATCAGTCCGATACTCTAGCTTTTCTTTGGTTATCCCGTATTCATGTGGGGCATTGATCAAGAACTGGCCGAAGTCCCCGGCATTGTGGGAATCGGGCATGTCGATGGCCGGCGTGGTTCCAATGTTGCCGATGACATAAGCTCATTCTGTGAACCCAGCTATAGTTCGCGGCCACAAAGCAAAGGCAAGCTTGCCCGATGGCCGGAGTATAGCACCCGGCCAGTGGCATTGTCAAATCAAAAAATCCGGTGACAATGGGACTCTGCCTTCAGAAACCAGGTTTCTCTCCACACTGTCAGCTAGCGGCCTCTAATGGGTCAGATCGAGCGACTAGGCCGATTACCTTAACTGGTAAAGCCCGCCGCCAATGTGATATAATGCAGGCAGAACACGGTACAAACTCGGGGAACGCTACCTCCCATGAGCGAGACCGCATCACAATTCGCCAAAGACTACACCCAACTGGAGAGTCTGCAGGCCACACTGACTCAGCGCAACCGAGAGCTCTCCGCCCTCTATGCCATCACCGCCGCCGTAAGCCAGTCCTTGGTCCTGCAAGAGACCCTGGACAACGCCATCGCTAAGGTCCTGGAGGTGCTGGGACTTGATGCCGGCGAAATACGGTTGTTAGACAGCGGGACGCAAGAGCTGGTGTTGGGCAGCCACAAGGGACTCACCGCTGATTTCATCAGCCAGGAGAGGCAAATCAAGGTCGGGGACTGCCTGTGTGGCCAGGCCGCTCTCAGCGGAGAGACCATCGCCGCCAGCGATATTGCCCGGGACCTGCGCGCAGTGAAGCTAAACTGTCGGCGGGATGGCTTTCAATCCCTTGCCATCATTCCCCTCAAGAGCAAGGACAAGCTTCTGGGGACCATGAACCTGTTCTCTCGGGACTCCCGAGCCTTCAGCCCCGACGAAAAGGGTCTCCTGGAAACCATTGGTCGGCAGATCGGCGTGGCCATTGAGAATGCCCAACTCTACGACCGGGTTGAGCCATTGGCCGTTTTAAGGGAGCGGGTCCGCCTGGCCCGAGAGATCCACGACGGCCTGGCCCAAGATCTGGGCTACCTTAGCCTGAAAACCAGGCAGATCGAGGAGCTCCTGCGAGCTCAGGACGTCGCTGGCGTGCTGCGGGGGCTGGAGGAGGCCCGCCAGGTGATCAAGCAGGCCTATGATGATGCCCGCGAGTCCATAGACGGCCTGCGCATCCAGGTGGACTCCAACGTTGGACTACCGCAACTCCTCGCCGATTATCTCGCCGACTTCAGCCGCCAAACGCAGTTAACTACCGACCTGACGGTGGAGGGTGATATCCAGCCATCACACCTGGCCCAGGTTGGGCTCTTGCGCATCGTGCAGGAAGGACTGACGAACGTGCGCAAACACGCCCGCGCCACGGAGGTGCGCGTGACCCTAAAGGGCGACGCAGAGACCCTGGCCATCTCTATCCAGGATAACGGCCAGGGATTTGACGTGTCCAACCGGGACCCCAACGACCGACGTCACCTGGGCTTGAGCATCATGCAAGAGCGAGTTCAGGACCTGGGCGGCAGTTTGGTCATCCAGTCAGCTCCCGGTCAGGGGGCGGTGCTCATTGTGAACGTTCCCAACAAAGGAAAGAAGCAGGCATAGCCGTGAACGCTATCAGGGTGCTCATCGCCGACGACCATACCCTGTTCCGCCAGGGCTTATCCAGCCTCTTGCAGCAGCAGAAAGGGCTCCAGGTGGTGGGTGAGGCGGTGGATGGCTGGGAGGCCCTGGCCAAGGCCCGGGAGCTGCAGCCCCACCTGGTGTTGATGGACGTCGCCATGCCTCGCTGTAACGGCCTGGAGGCCACCCGGCTGATCAAAAGGGATCTTCCCGACGTTAACATCATCATGTTGACCGTCTCCGAGAAAGATGAAGATCTCTTTGCCGCCATCAAAGCCGGTGCGAAGGGTTATTTGCTCAAGAATGCCGAGTTCGAGGAGCTGGTTCGAGCCATTGAAGCCGTGGCTGGAGGCGCGGCCGTGGTGTCACCCTCCATGGCCGTGAAGCTGCTCAACGAGTTCGCCGCTGTCACGGCAAAGGGCTCACCGCGGAGCAGGGCGGAGGGCACAGCTCTCACCGAGCGCGAAACCGAGGTCTTGCAGTTGCTGGCCAAAGGCGCCACCAACAAGGAGATAGCCAACACCCTGGTCATCGCCGAGAATACGGTCAAAACCCATTTGCGCAACATCCTGGACAAGCTTCACCTACACAACCGCATCCAGGCTGCAGCCTTTGCCATCCGCGAAGGGCTGGCACCGGAGGGTCCGCCCACCACGTGAGCTAATCAATTGGGATTAGCTTTCTATCCCAGAGCCATCTGAAAGGGCTATCATGAGATAGTCCTCTTTTTTCTCCAATATACCTTGCCCGATGCTTCTATTTCCTGGACTTAAAGCGTAAAATAAAAGCCAGAACCAGCAAAGAAAGTGCATCGAAAGGAGGTGATAGAGATGAATGACGAGATGGCCAGGGCCCTGGCGGTGCTGCAGCAGGCCATCGAAAACGAGCGAAAGGGCCGTGAATTCTATCGGCAAGCTGCTGAGAAAGCCCGCAGTCCCCGAGGCAAAGCCACATTGGCCGGGCTGGCCGACGATGAGGCAGATCACCAACGCCTCCTCGAGTCAGAGTACCGGTCTCTCACCAGCAGTGGCCAGTGGCTGGAGGCGGCTTCCTTGATTCAGAAAGGGATGGGTGAGGCGCCATTGTCTCCACTCTTCCCGAAGGGTGGGCCCAGGCCGAAAGTGGATGATACTTCCGGCGACATCGAGGCCCTGAAGTTTGCCCTGGACATCGAGGAGAGAGCTTTCAAGCTATACCAGTCAGCGGCCAGGGA
>JBFMCB010000111.1:0-10456 GCA_040754915.1 Chloroflexota bacterium
TGGGGGGGTAAGGGGTGGGTTAAGATTTGGGGCCGGGGGGGGGGCGGCGTGTGGCGCGCGCCCCAATGGGAAAGGGCTATGTATGCTGTAACCCTGGAGCGGCGACAACTGCGCAACGACTTGAGACGTCAACTTTCCGCCTGGCTCTTCCTGGCCCCGGCCATGATCGTCTTGGGCCTCTTTCTCTTCTATCCTGCGGTCGTTGCTTTCTGGATGAGCTTCCACGATTGGAAGAGCCTGGGGGGCCACACCTGGATCGGGCTGAAGAATTACTACCGTCTCATCACCATGCCCTATTTCTTGGATGCGGTCCTCCACACCCTTTATTTCACGCTCTTGAACGTCCCGGCCACCATGGCCGTCTCCCTGGCCATCGCCCTGCTCCTGGATACCGACATCCGGGGGCGACACCTCTTCCGGCTCTGTTTCTATCTCCCGGTCGTCTCCTCGGGCGCCGCGATATCCCTGCTCTGGAAGTGGATCCTTCAGGGCGGTGAGCTGGGGCTATTGAACCATATCATTGCTTTCGGTGGCCTGCCCATTCAGGATTGGCTGGGCGATCCCCGCTGGGCGATGCCATCCATCGTCTTGGTGAATGTGTGGAAGAGCATGGGCTACTATGCTCTGATCTTCCTGGCCGGCTTGCAGGCTATTTCACCCGAACTTTACGAGGCAGCCCGGGTGGATGGAGCCAACCGCTGGCAGCTTTTTTGGAAGATCACTTTGCCCTTGCTGCGACCGGCGGTGCTTCTGAACAGCATCCTGCTCTTCATCTCCTCCCTCGAGCAGTTCGACCAGGTCTACATCATGACCGGAGGTGGCCCTGCCGACAGCACCCGCACCGTGGCCTTTTTCCTCTTCCAGGCCTGGGAGCAAGGGCAGATGGGGATGGCGGCCGCGGTGGGCTATGTTCTCTTCGCCGCCGTCCTGGCCCTTACCCTTCTCCAGAAACGGCTCTTTGGGCAGGAGATCGCGTACTGATGTGTGGACTCCGTTTTGCGCAGGAGGATACTTTCGCTCTCACGGATCGAGGGTTAGCGATATGAAGTTCGCAGTGCAGGTGCCGACGACCGATCCTGATCATTGGCGGCAAGCGCTTGAGCAAGCACCGCCAGGTTTCACCGGTTATGCCCTCGATTGTCCATATCCCCTTCCGGGCGTCCCGTTCACCACGGTGCAGGCCCTGCGCACGTGGGGGGAAGAGCGAGGCTGGACCTACTTTATCCACACCCCAGTCGGGAAGCTCCAGCTAGGTAGCCTCGACCCCATCGTCCGTCAGACCTCGCTTGGGGAAGTGAAGCGAGCCATCGACCTTGCCGCCCGCCTCGGTGCCCGACTCATCACTGTTCACCCGACGCCATGTAACGGCCATGAATGGCACTATGACCCCGAGGTGGAGCGGTTGGAGCGGGAGGCTCTCTCCGAGATTTGCGCCGGCGCGGCAGATCATGGCGTGATCATAGCGTTAGAGAATATGCCGCCCGGGAGCATCTTCCCCCACCGCCATAGTGATTTCGGCGGCCTTCTGGCCTTGCTGAAGGAAATCGCCCCGCTGGGGATCACCTTGGATGTCGGCCACGCCAACCTGGCACAAATCTCTCTTCCGGACATGGTACATCAACTGGGTCATCGCATCCGGCACGTCCACATCCACGACAACGACGGATCAAGCGACCGGCACCTGCCAGTGGGCCAAGGGACCGTGGATTGGGTCAGCTTCGTGAAGGCCTTGGCCGCCATCGATTATGAGGGTTTCTTGGAACTGGAGTTCCAGGGGTACGAAGCCCAGATCGCCTCCAAGCGGTACCTGGAGGGCTTGTTCTGATGATCACAACCGGGGCCAAGAGGCCATTTCCCCGTCTCGGTGACGCGCTCTTCAAAGGGCTTGTCTATCTGGCCCTGGTGGCAGGGGCGGGGGTGTCCATCTTCCCCTTCCTCTGGATGCTGTCCACCTCATTCAAGGACCGCAACCAGGCCATCACCCTGCCCATCCGCTGGCTTCCCGATCCCCTCACCCTGCAGAACTACCGCGACGTCTGGGCGGGGATTGACCTGGCTCGCAACTTCACTAACTCGGTCATCGTCTCAAGCTCGGTGACTGCCCTCACGCTCATCACCTGCTCCATGGCTGGCTACGCCTTCGCCAAAAAGGATTTCTGGGGCAAAGAACTGCTCTTTGCGCTGCTCATTGGCACCATGACCATCCCCGGCTTCGTGATGTTGGTGCCTCTCTTCCTGCTCATCATCAGCCTGGGCTGGTACGACCAACTCATCGGCGTCATCATCCCCTTCTGCGCCGGTGTCTTCGGCATTTTCCTCCTGCGGCAGTTCATCAGCACTATCCCGGATGAATTGGTGGATGCCGCCCGGGTAGATGGGGCCTCGGAACTGGGTATCTGGTGGCGCATCGTCGTTCCCTTGAGCACGCCAGCCATGGCTACCCTGGCCATTTTCACCTTCCAGGGGAACTGGAACGCCTTCCTCTGGCCCCTGATCCTCCTAGACAGCAAAGAGAAATGGACGCTGATGCTAGCCCTAGTGCGCTACAGCCGAGTGTACGACGTCAGCCTGAACTGGCCCCTGCTCATGGCCGGGGTGGTCATCGCCGTCCTTCCCCTCTTCGTCGTCTTCCTGGTGTTGCAACGCTACTTTTTCCGGGGGATCACCTTGGGAGCGGTTAAGGGATGAAGAGGACCCAATGCTCAGATATTTTCATTAAAGACTCCACTGTAAAAAGGTCGCCCAGCCGTTTTCTTACCGCTGAGAATGGGGAGAACACAGAGAAAAAGTGAAAATCTCGGCGCGCTCTGCGTGCTCTGCGGTTAGAGTCTTGTTTTTTCAGCGGAGTCATTAAAGAGAGGAAAGATGAAAAGCATCTTTGACGAAACGGCGGAGGAGGCCGGCAAGAGGATCAAGAGAGGCGCGAAGCTTGATCTAGCGATCATCCACCTGACCTTTGAAGGCATCCAGACCTTCGGCGGCGGCGTGGCCACCGTGCTGCGAGGACACCTGGGCGCGCTGCCGCGGCTCGGGGCGGAGTTGGCCCGGCACCACATTCACATCACCCCTTACTTCGCCGAGATCGCTTATGCCGCCAACCACGAACGGCGTGATCCACTGTACCAGGCCCAGGCCGAGAAGCAGGTCTGGTCCATGGGAGGCGATATCGCCTACCTGGTTAATTTCACCCAGGGCTATCTGCCGAAAGCGCCGTGGGGAGTGGGCGATCTGGGCGGGATGGAGAACTGGAAGGCCGCCTGCGCCTCCGGCGCAGCGGTGGCCCTGAACTTCGCCCGGCGCCACCAGGCGGCGGTGGTCTATTGCCACGACTCGCTTTTCGCTTTAGCCCCGCTATACATCTCCCTCCAGGCTCCAGCCTGCCGGGCCGACGCCTGCGCTATCTACGTGGTCCACGCCACCGCCTTGACCCATGAGCTCCCCTTGCCCAACCCGGAGCGCTTGATGGTGGAGAGCGCCGCCGTTCACTGGGCCAAGGTGACACCCCGGGCCAGGCTAGGGTACATCAGCAAGTTCATGTCCCGGCACATGATCGAAGATTACGGCGCCAAGCCCCAGCACCTGGTGCCCACCGGAAACGGGGTGAACCCAGGCGACCCCATGTTTCGCCGGCGTAGCCCCGAGGAGATCATGGAAAGGCTAAAGGCCTATAATGTACCCCTGGACCGGCCGCTTGTCTTCTCCTGGGGGCGGGCGGTGGAGTACAAGCGCTTCGATATGGTGCTCAAGGCGGCGGCCAGGCTGGAGGGACGGGTTCATCCGGTGATCATGGTCACACCACGCTATCAGGGTTTGGTGGATCTGGCCCATCAACTGGGCCTGGAGGCCTCCATCATCTTCGCCTTCGACCCGGAGCTGGTGGCCTCTGTCCTGCAATGGGAGAGGACTGCCGCCGCGGCCAGCCTGGCTCACCTGGAGCCCTTCGGGCTAACGCCGGCGGAGGTGCGCATGCATGGGCGAAAGAGCGGAGCCTTAATGGTGGTATCGGACACCGGCGGGCTGGCCGAGCAGGTGCAAGACGGAATTGATGGCTTCGTGACCCGGCAGGACGATCCGGAAGACGTGGCCCGAGCCCTGGCCCGCATCATGGACATGAGCGAAGGAGACAAACTGCCTTTGCGACAGGCAGGCTTGGAAACCATACTCAGCGGCTACACCTGGTCCAGCCAGATCCTGCGCACCCTCTCCGCCCTGGTCCCCCGGGTCGCACGGATAGCCGAAGAGGTCAGGGAGGCCCTTGTCAAGGAGGATATGGCTGGGTTAGAATAATCAATGATGTTCGATACCACCCCACAAATCAGAGGCACTCTCATCACTCTCTCGTCACGGGTGGAGCAGGCCGTTCGCTTCGGTCAATTGGATATGGAGACCATCGGCCCGGCCCAGACCCCCTACTTCCACGCCGGGAGAAAGATGTACGCCATCGGCGCGGTGGGCGGTGATTTCCCGGCTCTGGGCGAGCACATCCGGGGCGAGATGGGAGGGCTGTGGGCGCATCCCATCAAGGTACTGGACGGCTTCTTTTTCGAGATCACCGAAGACGGCCGTTCCTGGCGCCTGGCAAGGCCGCGAAGGTTCATCCACGGCCTGGCTCACGTTGAGTTCCTTTTTGAGCAGCAGGGCCTGCTGGTCCACCGCCGCGATTTCATAGCGGAAGGGGAGCCAGCCCTCTTCTCGCTCCTGAGGGTCCAAAACACCAGGCAAAGCGCTGCCGGTGTGAGCCTATCCTTCACCTCCCAGGTAAACATCATGCCCAGTTGGTCCTCGGGGTGGGAGAACAGGCCCGAGGAGGCGGTGTACCAAGATGGCCGGGTCGTCGCCTACGATCAGGCGCATAAGGGGGAGTGGGCGGTGGTCTGCGGGGCAGGGGCGCCGGCAATCGGGTATCACGCCGAGGACATCGCCGGCAAGAAGGCGGTTACCCTGACCTACCCCCTTCGCCTAGAGGCTGGCCAGGAGGTGAGCTTACCGTTCCTCATCGTCGCCGAACACGAGGAGGGGCCGAAAAAGGCCCTGGCCCTCTTCGACACCTTGATCGACCACGGCCCGGAGCTCCTGGCGGAGAAGGTCAGGGGCTACCGGGAGCGCATCTACGGAGGAGTCCGTTTTGAGTGTTCTGACCCTGCTTTCACCCAGGCTTTCTACCTGGCCAAGGCGAACCTGGTGATGCTCACCGCCGATATCTCCCCTTATCTAGGGGAGTACTTCTTCGCTGGCATCCCGGAATATCCCCAGCTCTTCGGCTGCGACAACGAGTACTCGGTGCCGGGCGCAGCCGCGGCCGGATTCACTCAACCGCTGAGGACCACCCTGGAAGCCCTGGCCAGGATCGCCGCCGGCCAGGGCGGCCGCGTCCCCCACGAAGTGGCCACCAATGGCCAGGTATATAACCCCGGCAATACCCAGGAGACTCCCCATTTTGCCATCGCGGTCTGGAACTATTTCCAGTGGACCGGGGATGTGGCCTTTCTGGAGGCAATGTATCCGCTTTGCGCTCAAGGGATCTTCGATTTCGTGCTGAAGCAGTTCGATGAGGACAACGACCTCTATCCCCAGGGCAATGCCATGGTAGAGCGAACCGGGATGGGCCCTGAGAAACTGGACTCCACCTGCTATCTCTACCAGGCCCTGGTCTGCCTGGGGCAGATGGCGGAGGCCCTGGGCAAGAGGGAGGATCGGGCCCGGTACGGGGCTTTGGCTGGAGACCTCAAGACCCGCTTCAACCGGGATTGGTGGATCGACTCCGAAGCGGTTTTCGCCGATTCACTTCGGGAGGATCACTCCCGCCAGCTCGATGGCCACTGGACAGTGGCCGTGCCCATGGAAACGGGCATCGCCGATGAGGACAAAGGCCTGAGATCCTTGCGGCGAATCGAGAAGGACTGGCTCTGCTCCTGGGGGCTGGTGCATACCCGCGGGCAAGACCAGCGGGTCTGGACGTTGCCCACCGGTGTGCTGGCCCTGGCCGAGTTCCGCTACGGCAACCCAGAGATGGGGGTGCGGCTCCTCGGGAACATCGCCGAAACGGTGAACCATGGGATGCTGGGCGCCTACAAAGAACTCGTCCCCGAAGGCCTGTGTTTCCTGCAGCTCTGGTCCCCCGCCCTCTTCCTGCAGGGCGTGGTGCAGGGGGTCTTCGGCCTGGAGCCCCGGGCGGACCTACACCGGCTGGGCATATCTCCCCAACTGCCGGCCGGCTGGGGCTACGCCCGGCTGGAGGACCTGGCCTTCGGGGAACACCGGGCCTCCCTCAGATGCGAAGATGGCCGGCTTACCATCGTCCACTCCCCTTCAGCCTCCCCCCTGACCTGCCAGGTTTGCCTTGCTGCCCCGGAGGTGGCCCAGGTGACCCTAAACGGCCTGCCCCTGGCCAGCCAAAAGAGGAGCAGGGGACAGGCACCGGTCGTGGCCTTCGAGTTTACACTCCAGGGCGGACAGACCGCCGTGATCACCAGGTGGGAGGGAGAGGTAAAGGTGGAGACCGGTTAATGGGCGCCCCAGGGACGCAAACCCAAGGTCCCTGGTGACCGGGAGACGAGCTTTCTGATGTCCCGGAGTTGAACTCCGGGACATCAGAAACATCAGGAAGAAAAGCAGAAAAACGCTCGATCGAGGACACAGACTTGACTGATATCTCCAAAAAAACAGACGAAGGCTTAGTAGATCCGTTGGGGCTCCTGAAGAACAAGATCCTGGTAGAGCAGGTGCCTTTCAGCGATCGCGGCTCACGCATCATGCTCTTCAAAGAGAGGGGCGGCCGCAGCCTGTACATCAAGCTGGCAGAGAGATGGGTTCGTCGAGAAGCACAGCTCGGGAGCTACCGGGTCCGGGCGCCCATCATCTCCAATATCCAACTTCTGGACGGAGAGGGCAGCCCGCTGGACTTCGCCATCACCACCTATCCCCACAAGCTGATCCTGCAAACCAGATGCGGCTCCTTCCAGCTAGCCTTCCAGGACGCCGAGACCCTGTACATCAGCCCTCCTCCGGGGCGGGTGGGCCTGTCCTTGCGGGCCTATAGCGCCGCCGGGGCCACGGACCGGAGAGGGGGCCATTTCCGGGAGGGAGCCGGGGGCCGTAACATCGCCTACACCGCCAATAGCCCGGTGGTGGAAAATAGCCTGGCCCGGCTGGACGGTTCCAGCTTCCTGGCCAGATTCCTGGTGGAGGCCCGGCCCAACTCCGGCATCATCCTGAATATCACCCCCCGCCTGGGTTTCAACCGGGTGGTGTTGCCGGCCGACCTGGTGTTGGCAGAGGTGGAAAGGCGCTGGCGGGACTGGTTCCAGGCCGTCCCGCCGGTGGAGGAGGCCTACCGCCAGCAGTACCTCTACGCCTGGTGGATTATGCGCTGTGGCCTCCTGAGCCCCCGCTTCTACATTACCCGGGAGGGGATGACCCCCTCCAAGACCCACTACATTGGCGTCTGGCAGTGGGACGCCTACTTCCACGCCCTGGCCTACCGCCACCTGGACATGCGCCTGGCCGAGGATCAGTTGCGCCTCCTCCTGGACCATCAACTGGACAATGGCATGATCCCAGATGCGGTGCACGATGAAGGGGTGGTGGTGGACCTGGCAACCCCGGTCCATGCGGCGGTGACAAAGCCCCCGCTCATTGCCTGGGCAGCTCTCAAGCTCTACCAATTGAGCCGAAATCGAGATTTCCTGGACGAGATCTATGAGCCCCTGGTTCGCTGGAACGCCTGGTGGTTCGACCTGAACGATGACGACCGGGACGGCATTGTCCAGTACAACCATCCTTTTTCCTCGGGCCTGGACGATAGTCCCCTGTGGGATCAGGGCATGCCGGTGGAGGCCCCCGACCTGAACACCTACCTCTGTGTCCAGATGGACGCCCTGGCCCGCATCGCCCAAGAACTGTGGGATGAAAAGGAGGCTCAGACCTGGCGGGAGAAGGCCCAGGCGCTGGTTTCGCGGCTGGTCAAGCACTGCTGGGACGCCAAGGCCGGCATCTTCTGGGCTACCATCAACCACCAACCGATACCGACCCTGACGCCCTTTAACCTGTACCCGCTCTGGACCGGACGCCTGGGCCGATCTATGGCCCGCAGGTTGGTGGAACACCTGACCGATCACCAGGAGTTCTGGACCGACTACCCCATTCCCACCGTGGCCAAATGCGATCCAAAATACAACCCGAACCAGATGTGGCGAGGGCCCACCTGGGTCAACATCAATTACATCTTCATCGAGGCCCTGGCCATGAACGGCTACCTCCATCTGGCCCGGGAGCTCCGGGACCGCACCCTTAAGCTGGTCATGGGGCAAAGTGACATCTACGAGTACTATCATCCGGAGACGGGAGAGCGTCCGCCCAAGGCCGCGCCCATCTTCGGCTGGTCGGCAGCGCTTTTCATTGACCTGGCGATCAAGCGCGCCCAGGGGAAGATCATTTAGGTCAACCTGCCCTACGAGATTGTCTGCTATCTGCTCCCTGCTACCTGTTACTCGTCAAAGCACTGGCTACGGGGAAACCCTGGCCTGAGTCGGGACGACAGCCACATCCCGGGCCTGGTATCCTACTTGGTTGATATACAACCCTCCTTTGAACATAAGCCCGGTCCAGCCACCGTCCGCGGCGCTGATCTGCTTGACACCAGCTATAACTATCACTATAATCACACCGCGGCCCTGCCGTAACGTTTCGACCACTGATTGAGTTTATCTATCAGAGAGGGTGGCTAAAGGACTGCGGGGAGGCCAGCATGTCGCTTCCCAACCTGGGGCGAGAAACCCCGTTGGAGAAGGAACGCCTGCGGCGCCTGGAACTCAGGGTCACCTGGTTCCGAGGTATCGTGGCCGCCGGCGGGCTGGCCCTGGTGGCTGCCCAGGGCTATCAGCTCCCTGAGCTCCTTTCCCTCCTGCTGGTCTATCTCCTGGCCCTCCTGTTCAGCCTCATCTCCCTTTTCCTGATCCTCCGCCAGTTCTTTCACCGTTACCTGGCGGTCCTCTCCAGCGCCGTTGACCTGGCACTTTTGACCGCCATCGTCTCCTTTGGCTCCCGATCTGGGTTGCCCTTATTTCCGATCTATTTCTTTTCCATCCTAGTGAACGCCTTCCGCTACGGCAGCCCCGGCGCCCTGGGCAGCCTGGTGGTCAGCTTGATCTTGTACGAGGGGTTGCGGCTGGGCGGCAGTGGACCGGCACGCCTGAGCCTGGCCGTGGCCTTGACCAGCGAACTGGTGGTGGCGCTCCTCACCATCTTCATCGCTGACCTCATAGACCGGGAGCGGGCAGTCGCCCGGCACAACGAATATCAACTCTCCCGGATCAAGGCCGTCCACGGCTTTGGTCAAAAGGCCCGGGAGTATCTCCAGTTATCCCAGTTGGCGGAAGCCCTGTGGTACCTGGTCCCGGAGGTCTTGCCCGCCGATGCTGGCATCCTCCTGGTTCGCAGCTCGGAGCTGAGCGAGTTTCAGGTGGAGAGCACCTGGGGTTTATCGGACGAAGCCCTGAACCGGCTCAGGCCAATACTGGCTGGAGGCAGCAGTGGTTGGATGGCTAGGCTGGAGAAGGCGCTTCCGCTGGGCGAGTTGAACCCCGATTGGCAACGGTCTGACCCTGGTAAGCTCCCCGCCCGCTCGGCCGCCGTGGCGCCCTTGATCTTCCAGGGCAAGACGTTGGGTGCCCTTCTCCTGTTCAACACCCGAAGCAACGAGGCCTTTTCTGCGGAAACAGTCGGGCTGATGGACGAGTTAGCTCGGGAGGTGGCAGTGCCCCTGGCTAATAGCCTGGACCGGGCAAGGATCGAGAACGAGACCAAACGCCTCTCCGGCGAACTGGAAACGGTGTATCGCAGCAGCCTTCCACTCCCCACCGATGCCGAATTAGCCCACCAACTCCGGCACATCGTGGAGGTTGCCTGCCAGGCCCTGGGGAGCAAGGCCGGGCTGGTGGCCTCGGTCGAAGAAAAGGATGGCCGCATGAACGTTGAGGCCTCCGTGGGCATACCAGCCGATTATCTGCGCATCCTGCGGCTCCGGGTGGGCCTGGCCGACATCGGCTCCGCCGTGTCCCGCCGTCAGGCCGTGAGCTATGCGGACGTGTTCAAGGAACCAGATTACGCGCCTCTTCAGACCCTGGCTCGGGAGCTGGGATACCGCTCCACCATCTCTGCACCGATCCTGGCCGCCGAGGCTGTCTATGGTGCCCTGACCGTTATGAAAGGTGAGTCCCATGAATTCAGCCTGGATGAGACCTGGGCGCTGTCCATCCTGGCCCAGCGGGCAGCCGCCGTCATCGAGGGTGCCCGGCTGAGGCAGCGTCTGCGCCACGAGTCGGCGGAGTTACAAGGGGCCATGCAGCGCATCGGAGTGGCGCTCGGCGCCGGTTGGGAAAAAGAAAAGGTCTGGCACACCATCGTTGACCTGGCCGCCAGCATCCTGCATGCCGAAGCCTGCACATTGCAACTGTTG
>JBFMCB010000112.1:0-10373 GCA_040754915.1 Chloroflexota bacterium
CACAATGGTCAGGTTCTGCCTTCCCTCCAAGTGCCGAGCTATCTCGAGGGTGGTGGTTCCCACATCTAGGGCCACGCTGTCTCCATCGCCAATCAAAGCGGCAGCGGCCTGGCCGATGCGCGCCTTTTCTGCCCGATGCTTCATCGCGCGGATGAGGAAAGGTGGTTCATAGCTGCGCCCTCGGGCATTGACGGCACCGCCGCGCACCCGGCGTAGCAAGCCTTTGCTCTGTAGATCGGCCAAGTCCCGGCGGATGGTCATTTCTGAGACGCCAAAGCGGGTGCACAGGTCCGAGACATCGACTGACCCCTGGGTCTCAATCAGTTGGAGGATTTTTTGACGGCGCTCTTCCTGGATCAAGGGCATATGTGTTCGATTTTGTTTAAATTATACATGAATTGTGATTGATTGTCAAGTATTGCGGCCCTATACTGAAATGCGTGGAAGGGATGGAGGAAGTGAGGTAGAATCACCAGGGACAAACCTTGTCAGAGTAAAAGGATCGGTGAATTAGACCGCCCATGGATTATGATAGGCCTTCGTAACGTTCAGGTGTACATCCGTAAGATGCTCCTCGGCTTTCTGCCACGTGCCCAACACATCCTGGCTCCACACTTATCGATGTGGAGCCGCAGATGCCCGAGCCTGGGCGGTTGACTAAATTGGACAAATACGGTACTATTCTGCTATTCGCTCACCGGCTCAATGGATCTTTTTCCCTTGGGAACATGGATGAAGCAGCACCATGGCCACGTGGCCCTGATACTTGCCCTCTCCTTTGCCCTGGCCGCAGGCTGCAGCCCTGTGCCAGGTTCTGGCGGCCAGCCGGCTGGCCTCGTGCCGGGGCCCGGCGAGGTCAAGGGCTGGGAACCCCTGGAAAAAGCCCGGACCTACAACCGGGACAACGTCTTCGACTACATGGACGGCCAATCGGAGCTTTACTTCACCTACGGCTTTCAAGAGGTCACGGTCCAGAGATATAAGCCTCCCAGGGGTGCCAATGCGGTGGTAGAGCTCTATCGCACCGGTAGCGATGCCGATGCTTACGGCCTGTTCACTTTTTATTCTATGGGCAACCCAGTGAGCCTGGGCGCCGGTGGCGCTGCCCAGCCAGGGCAGGTGATCGTGTTTTGGCAAGGCCGCTATTTCGTCCGGATCTTCGCCGACAAGGGCACCACCGAAGAGGCTGCACTCCTTTCATTGGCCCAGGCGGTCTCGAATAAGCTCCCCAAAGGGGGCCAACCACCGGCCCTGGTCAGCAAGCTACCGGCCGAGGGCCTGAGGGCCACCAGCATCAAATTCTTCCACCGCAAGATGGCCCTGGACAATATCCTCTTCTTGAGCGGCGAAAATACCCTGAACCTGAGCGACTCTACCAACGGCGTCGTTGCTGAGTACCAGCGAGCCGGGCAAAAACTTGTTTTGCTGATAATTAAATATCCCGTCCAGGCCGAGGCCGAGGAAGGTCTGGCAAGCCTGAAGAAAGAGGCCCCCGACGCCGCCGCAGCCGCCGGCCAGCGCGGCCTCTACTTGGCGGCGGCCTTTGACACGGCGGACCAAGACCTCGCCGCCAAGCTAGTTGATGAAGCCTTGATTGCGGCCAATAGATAGACGCCTCGGTCATGTAGCTGGCAAAGTTCGACGCCACTGGAGTATCGGTATTGGTTTCAATGACTCTACGACACCGCTGGAGTGATGCTTATGTCAAGGACTCCCGTGGGGAAAGGCGACAACAGGCGAACTCATGTCAACATCTCTAACCGCCTGCTTACCCGCCGGGCCTTTCTAGGTGGCGTAGCGGCCCTGATTGCCTGGGTTCTCAACGGCTGCCGCGCTGCACCGACGCCAACTGAGCCTCCTACCGCCACGCCCGCCGCAGTGCCCACCGCCACGCCGTTTCCAACCCGCACGCCCACCGCCGTACCCACCGCTACGACCACCGCCGTATCCACCGCCACGGCCACGCCATCACGGCCCGCATCGCCGCTGCCGGGCCCGACGGCCACCAGCTCCGGCCTCCGCCAGCCCGCCATCGTGAAGCGCTACCCTGAGGTCAAGAGCAAGGTGGTGGTGACCTCCCACGCCGGCGTCTGGAACGGCGAGAGGCTGTCGCCGGAGGCCTTGAGGTACATGGTGGACGCCTCCATCACCGAGCTCACCGGCCTCAACGACGCTCAGGAGGCCTGGCGGGCCATCTTCGACCCCGCGGAGACCATTGCCATCAAGGTGAACACCATCGCCGGCTCCCGCTACTGGACGAACCCGCTCCTGGTAATGGCGGTAACCAAGGGGCTCGTGGATGCTGGCATCCCAGCGGGCAACATCCTGATTTTCGATCGGGACTCCGGCGAGTTGAAAGGGGCTGGCTTCACCATCAACCGCGGCGGCCCAGGAGTCCGCTGCTTCGGCACCGACGGCGGCTATTCCACCACCAAAAACATCGGTTCCACCACCGTGCGCCTGAGCGACCTGCTCCTGCGTTCCAGCGCCCTGATCAATATGTCCATATTGAAGCAGCACGACATCTCCGGGTTCACCTTCGCCCTGAAGAACCACTACGGCACGATCCGCGACCCCGGAGCCCTCCATGGCGGCTACGCCGACCCCTACATCGGCCAGCTTAACGCCCTGCCGGACATCCGGGACCGCACTCGCCTGATTATCGGCGACGCCTTGAAGATCTGTCCCCGGGACTGGGACCACGCAGTGAAAGAAAACACCATTCTCGTTAGCTTTGACCCGGTGGCCCACGACCGGGTGGCCATGGACATCCTGGCGGCCAGGGCCCAGGCCCTGGGCCTCAACCCCAATGCTATCACCGGCAAGGCCAGGCAACTGGCCACCGCCGCCAGGCTGGGCGTGGGGACCAACGACCTGGCCAACATCGAGAAAAAGGCCCTGGTCCTGTCTTGAATAGCGGCGAGCACCGAGCGGCGAGCTACTGGGCAACAAATATTGGTTGTCTAACGCGCCGATGAATGGTGCCGATTTGAGAGGAGTAAAATGACAGAGGTGAGGTCCGAACAGCAGCAAGGCCCGGAGGCGGTGGTGGCAGCCAAGCCGAGCCAGGACGAATGTACGCTGGCCGCGTTGGCCCACGCCAGCATGGTGCTGAACCTGGTGGGTGGTGGGTTTCTGGGCATTTTGGCGGCCTTCTTCATCTGGCTGACCCAAAAGGAGAAGTCCGCCTACGTGGGCTTCCATGCGCTCCAGGCCCTGGCCTTTCAGATCGCCGTAATGGCCGTCACGATCCTGGGTGCTCTCATCGTAGCTCTGGTCTGGATATCTGGCAGCCTGCTCACCATGGTGTTGGTGGGCTGTCTCGTCCTGCCCTTCGCCTTTATCCTGACCATAGCCCTGCTCCTGGTGCCCTTTGGCGGCATGATCTACGGACTGGTGGGGGCGTACGAGACCTACTACGGGCGGGATTTCCGGTACTGGTTGGTGGCGGACTTTGTCAGCAGACCGGAATCAGCAGGTAGTAGATAGCAAATAGCAGATGGCGGATGGCCGATAGTAGCTGCCATCCGAAAATAGCTTACGACAAAGGTACCAAGGTCCTAAGCTTTTCTTTGTGCCTTCGTGTCTTGGCGGTTCCACGCCGGCCAGTTCCCGACCGGAAAGCCCGGCAAAATACGGTATCCGCTTCAGGTCGGCCAGGCCGCAATGACAACCCCTCCAGCGAAACTCGATGGAATTATATCACATCGCGTTTCTGCCTTGACAGCCCAGCGGACTACGTTATAATGGGTTTGCGCGCAGCCCACTTGGCCGGCACAGCGGTTGACTCTTAGCCCGATTGACTTTTTTGGCTCTCTTGACACTCTTACCTTGACGCCACTCACATCAGGAGGCACCCAATGGACGAAGGCACCAAGCCAATGGCAGAGGAACCCTGCGCGCCCGAGACCATCCCGGCCATGATGGAGAGGAATGCCCGGGAACGAGGCAGGCTTCCGGCCGTCAAGGTCAAAGATGAGAACGGCCGCTACCGCGACATCACCTACGGGCAGATATTCGACTTGACCAGCCAGTTCGCCGCCGGGCTGCTCGCCCACGACGTGAAGCCCGGCGACCACGTGGCCATCATTGGCGAGAACCGTTTCGAGTGGCTGGTGTGCGACCTGGCCGTTCTCTTCCTGGGGGCCGTCACCGTGCCTCGGGGGGCAGAGATTACCCTGGAGGAGTTGGAGTATATCCTGGTCCATTCCGACTCCAGGGCGGTCATCGTGGAGGATCAGCGTCAGCTCGAAAAGGTGCTGGAGATCAAGGACCGCCTGCCGCTGGCGAAACTCCTGGTCGTCATGGACGAGAAATACCCCGGCGGCCACCGGGGAGTGTACCGCTACGACGACATATTAGACCGGGGTCGCCGGGTCCTATCCAAAGACCGGACGGCGGTGGAAAAGCGCCTGCGGCAGGTGAAACCGGGGGACGTGGCGGCCCTGTTCTATACGTCGGGTACCACAGGCCAGCCCAAGGGCGTCCTTCTTACCCACGGCAACATCATGTACAACGTGAACAACGTGCCCGCCCTGGTGGGAGCCGACTATCGAGATCGTTTCCTCTCCATCCTCCCACCCTGGCATGCCTATGAATACGAGGTGGAAAAGATCCTCTTCGGCGCCACCGCCTGCCTGACCTACTCCCAACCGGTGGCGGCGGTGATCCTGGAGGACCTGCGAGAATTCAAGCCCACTTTCTTCGCCTGCGTCCCCCGCATCTGGGAGGAAGTCTACCGGGGCGTCATGCGCAAGGTGGAGCAGGACAGTCGAGTAAACAGAGGGCTTTTCCGGTGGTTCATGCGGATCGGCCAGGCCTACAAGAAGGCCCAGGATGTGCTCAAGGACCAGGAGCCCTGGTTCCGCCGGCCTGATCCGGTGAGTCTGGCTCTGAGGCGAGCCTGGGCTTACACGGTATCTATCCTCTTGCGACTGCCGTATTTCCTCGCGGACCGGATGATATTCTCCAAGATTCGCGCCCGGGTGGGCGGCAAGCTCCGGCATGCCGTCTCCGGCGGCGGAATGCTCCCCCGTTACCTGGACGATTTCTTCAATGCCGTGGGCATCAGCATCCTGGACGCCTATGGGCTCACCGAGGCCATGGTCCTCACCCTCCGGCGGCCGCACCAGGAGACCCGCTACACCGTGGGGCTAGTGGCACCCCTCACCGAGATCAAGCTGGTGGACCCCGACACGGGCAAGGAGGTCCCGCCGGGAAAGGAGGGCCTGATCTACTGTCGAGGCCCCCAGGTGATGGCGGGGTACTACAAAAACGAAGAGGAGACCCGCCGGGTGCTGTCTAAGGACGGCTGGCTCAACACCCAGGACATCGCCCGGGCCACCGTTCGCGGCGAATACCAGATCCTGGATCGCGAGGACGATATAATAAAGCTCACCAATGGCGAGAAGGTGGCCCCGTCGCCTATGGAGGACGAGTTGCGCAGGAACCCCTGCATCTCCCAGGTGATGATCGTCGGCAACGCCAGGCGCTACCTGACGGCCCTCATCGTGCCCGACTTCGTTCTCCTGGAGGAGTTCGCCGCGAAGTCTCAGATCGCAGCAAGAGACCGCCATCATCTCCTGGAGGACGACCGGGTCCAGGCACTCTTCCGCCAGGCCATCAATGACCTCTACGAGAGCAACAAAGGCTACCGGGAATATGAGCGCATCCGGGCCTTCCACCTTTTGGACCGAGAGTTCGTGGTGGGGGAGGACATGACCCACACTCTGAAGCTCAAGCGCCGCAAGGTGCACCGCAAGTACCAGGACGAGATAGAGCGGATGTATACGGCCGTCGGCCGATAGCAGCGAGAAAAAAGCCAGTGGCGTAAGGCTGCAAGCGAGGAACTACAAGCGAATGTTGCGGGTGATATCTCCGTCCCACAAGGTCATAGTGCCCGCCGAAAAGTGCTTAAGAGGTGCGCCATGAGGGTATGACGACTGTTGCTTCTCGCCATGGTGGCCCTTTTACTCCTGGCTTGCCTGCCCGCGCCGGAGCCACTATTGCCCACCCTGGATGACTCCTATAGTCCGGTTTTCCAAGTGACGGTGCGCCAGGTGGAAGGCAAATGGTTCTTTTTCCAGGACGGCCAGAAGGGCAGTCCGGTCCTGGACTTGAAACCATTCACTACTGGCCTACAGCTTAAACCGGGAATCGCCTTGATGAAGGCGGTGCGGGGCCGGGCCGGGGGAGATGAATACGGCAGTGTGGTGGGGACCTACGGGGACGGCTACGCCGCCGTGACCAAGCAAAACGCCGGGTACTTCTTCGAGGGGGTCGAAAGCCCGGAGGAGGCACTGAAATACGCTGCCCTGCTGCAGAACTCGCTGGGGCTCTCCCTTTACAGCACCGCCTATACTGAGATCACCTCGGACTGGCAATTCTGGACAACGGTCTTGCTACCGCCGTGGAGGCTGGTCCGTCGACCGCCGGTGAGCAGTTCCACCGTGGTGACCGGCCCGAACTACTACGTGGTGAAGCGCCTCTACAAGCTCACCATCGGCCAGCAAAAGGTCATGTACGCCGAATCGCGGGTCTTCTTTAATGGGAAGTTCGAGGAGACCGCGGTTTTCCAGGTGGCCAGAGGGCCTCAAGGCCCGGTGCCGTGACCGGAGCCGGTGGGTTAGGGTCAAACCTTGAACATTTTAAGTGGAGGAGGTACACAGATGCTCCTCGCGTTGGGCGCCTCGGACGAGGCTGAGGCCGTACCAGGCGAGCCAAAGGAAAAAGGCCCCAGCTTTCCGCCCAAACGCGCGCCGAGGCCCCGAGAAAAGCCACCGACTAGGCCTACGGGGGCCCAGATGAGTGGTGAAACCAGAACCGGGTCCGGGGACCGGCTGGAGTTCGAGGAACATTATCGGCTCTGCTGCTTCGGCGTGATCACACCTGGCACCTTCCGGCAGAGAGAAGCAGAAGCTCCAACCGCAAGTTTCAATGAATCAGAGGCCCAGGTGCTCCCGCCGCCCGCCCTTCTAAAAGAACACATCACGCCACCCGGGACCGCCGTTGGCCGCCTGGCCTGGTGGGCCTTCGCTGGCCGTCCGGCCCAGCACCCGGCGGGCCAGTTGGTCACCTTCCTCGTCTTCCTGCCCTTTGCCCTGGCCAGAGACCTGGTGAACCTGGGACGGCGGCGGTTCCAATGCCCGGCAAGATGATCTTTTAGCTTGACTTTTTAGCGTTCCATGTAGTATTATACAGACAACGAAAATACGGGTAGCCAGGGCCAAGGTCGGGAGTATTTCCGCGCTTAGCACCGCTACAACCGAACCGACCTTGGGGTCGGTTTTTTGTTCTGGCTCCCGGAAAGGAGGTGAACCGCAAACACGTGTCACGGCTAACACGCGTACACCCCAGCATTGCGCGCCTCGTCTTCCCGGTCCCGGTGGAGGTTTCCTGTCTGGGAGTGGAGCGCCAAGGAGGTGATGCGTGAAGGCGGTCCTGTACCCAAACCAGGGCACCGGGGACAGGCAAGATCTTTGGCCGTTCGCCACGCGAGCTAATTCTGGGCTTTAGGTAGCGATTGGACTAGATGTTTGCAGGAACTCGCTGGGACGGACGGGCCGTGGGCGAATAGAGTCAAGATGCAAATCTGGCGCCGCGCCGGTTCTTACATACCGGCGCGGCCTTTTTTGTTGGAAGCGAGGCAGGCACTCTTAATCGCTCAGGCTGGCGAAGGCTGAAAAACTTCCGGCATAGAAAGTCTGCTCCATGCCATAGCCTTAACGTTATTGACTTAATTTCTGGCCGTGATAAAATACCTCTTGCAGGTAGTCGAAGGTCTATACTTCTGGCACTCATAGGAGATGTGGAGCGGTGAGCAGAGAAAGGGTCAAGGAAATCATCGCCAGGGCTTTGGCCGATGAGGCCTTCAAAAAGGCCCTGTTCCGGGATCACCGGGCCACCCTGACCGGCTACGGGCTGTCACCGGTGGAGCTGGCATCGTTCCAGGACCTGGACGACCAGATGCTCCTGGCCTGGGCCACCGGCCTGGGGCTGGACGTGCCCATAGCTGGTCCTCTGGGCCAGGCTGCTCCGCCCCCTGCTGGTAAGACGGTGGAGATCCACGTGCCGGAGGCCGGCGCTCCGGCTGAGACCGCGGTGGTCGATGCTGGCAAGACCGTCGAGGCGCAGGCGCCCCCTCCAGCTCCGGCGGCCCCGCCCGACCTCGAGAAAACCGTGGAGGTCGATGTCCTTCGCGAGATGCGGGCCGCTGCCCCTGAGGGCGGTGCTGCCGCCGAGGCCCAGCCGGTGACGCCGCCAATGGCTCCCCCGGTCCAGGTCACCCCCACGCCGCCGCCCCCTCGGGTTCTATGGGAACCTCCACCAAGTCTGATGGAAGCTCCGGCGGCTCCGGCCGCCGGCGGCATGTTACGCCGGGGCTGTGCCCTGGCCGCCGTGGTTGGGGCTGTAGTCCTGGTTGGCGCCATCTCCGTCGGCGGGATATGGTACCAATCTTCCCGCCACGGCACCCCTCCCGCTCAGGTGCTGGCCTCCCCGAGCGGCACCCCAACATTCACCGCCACCGCAGCACCCACCGTAACACCCGTTCCTGCCACCCCCACCGCTACGCCAGAGCCTACTGTCACCGCCACCGCCACGCCCACCAAGGCTCCGGTGTACGTCTGGAGGCCCACCGCCACGCCCTGCCAGCCGCCGAAACTTGCCTTTCCGCAGGGGGGACAGGAGTTCGCTATCAGTGAACGCATCACTTTCAGGTGGACTTATCCAAGCAAACTGGCGGAAGACATGTACTTCGACCTGCGGCTCTGGGGGCCGGAATCTCGGGGTAGCATTGCCTGGACCAAAGACACGAATCTCCAAAAGGCCATCGCCCAGGCCGGACAGTATCGATGGGCGGTGGCGGTGGTCCGCGGCACTCAAAAGCCCTCCGGGGAGCGGGTCCAGCTTCAGGAGCTATGCAGCTCGGCCCTGAGCGAGGTGATCTACGTTGGGGTCCGCCCCAAACGGTAGCGAAGGCGGCAGCTAGCCCGAGGTCCCACCATGGAAGACCTCATTGGCAAGACCGTGGGACAGTACCAGGTCCAGGGGCTCCTTGGCCGGGGCGGCATGGCCGCGGTGTACCGGGCCTATCAGCCCTCCCTGGACCGCGAGGTGGCCCTGAAGGTGCTCTCCGGCGCCCTGGCCACGCCGGAGTTCATGGAGCGCTTCCAGCAAGAAGCCAAGGCCATCGCCAAGCTCAACCACCCCAACATCCTGGCCGTCTATGACTGCGGCACCGCCTTGGTGGAGGGCTCTCCGGTCCACTACATCGCCATGCAGTACGTGGAGGGCGGCACCCTTAAGGACAAGATGGGCCTGCCCATGGATCTGGAGACGGCTGGCCGCATCGTCTCCCAGGTGGCCGAGGCCCTGGCCTGCGCCCACCGCCACCGCATCGTCCACCGGGACGTGAAGCCCTCCAATATCCTCCTGGCCGAGGGAGGACGGGCCCTCCTGTCTGACTTCGGCATCGCCAAAGTCCTGGACGCCAGTGAGGGCCTTACCAGAGCCGGAGTCGGCCTGGGCACGCCTCAGTATATGTCGCCGGAGCAGGCCCAGGGCCTGCCGGTGGACCACCGCTCGGACATCTACTCTTTGGGCATCGTCCTGGATGAGATGCTCACCGGCCAGCCCCCCTTTCAGGGCGACACTCCCCTGGCCGTTATCACCCAGCAGATCACCCAACCCCTGCCGTCGCCCCGGGAGATCAATCCGGCCATTCCCGAGGCAGTGGAGAGGGTCATCCGTAAGGCCACGGCCAAGGCTCCCGCTAACCGCTATCAGGCCATGGACGCGATGGTGAAGGACCTGCGCCGCGCCATGCCTGGAGCCGTGGCCCCCGCTCGGGCCCCCAGCGCCCTGAAGTGGCTGGCGGTGGCCACGCCGGGTCTGGCTGCCCTGGCCTGCGCCTGCCTGGCAGTAGCCCTTCTAGCTGGTTTCCTCATGTTCAGGGGTCTCCCCGGGCGAACGGGCACGATCCAGGGCACGGTCATAGACAAGAATACGGCCCGGGCCGTGGCCGACACCAAAGTCACCGTAGGCGGCAAGGAGGGGCGGTCGGATGCCCAGGGGCGCTTCAAAGTCCCGGGCCTGGCGGCGGGCCAGTACGTTCTGGTGTCAACCAAGGAGGGGTATGACCCGGCCATGTCCGCCCTCCTCTCCCTGGAGACCGGGGCTTCCCTGAACGCAGACGTGGTGCTCTATCCCCGGGGCACCACTCCCCGGCCGGTGGACCCGGCGACCACCCATAAAGTGGAGGCAGGCGGCGCCGCCACCGCCAACGACGCCAGGCGCCTGGCCCAGGTCCAGGGAGTCAGCCAGGCAGTGGACAAAGTGACGGAGACCAAAGCCCAGGGGAACTACGTGGTGAC
>JBFMCB010000113.1:0-10287 GCA_040754915.1 Chloroflexota bacterium
CATTTGCTCCACGATGGTGCCGGGGATGAGCCGGATGAGCAGGAAAACGATGATCGTCACGCCCAAGAGGGAGACGACCATCGCCAAGAGGCGGTTGGCGAGATACTTTGACATTGATGAGCCCTTATTCAAGCGGGCCGACCGGTGGCCGGCCCGCTTGATAGGTTACTTCTCCAACCAGGTATCCTTGAACCCGTAATACCAGCCGCTGGGGTGCTGTACGTAGCCCTGCACATACTTCTGCATGGTATTGAGGAGGTCGGCAGAATAGAGGGGAACCATAGGGGCTTCCTCGGCGATGAGCTTCTGGAGCTCGTCGTAGTAGACCTTGCGCTTGGCCGGGTCTACCGTGGAGCGACCCTTGTCCAGCAGTTCGTCAGCCTTGGCATTGTTCCAGCGGCGGAAGTCCATACCCTTGGGCGGGGTGTGGAAGTGGCGGTAGTAGAGCATGTCCGGGTCCATGAAACCGCCCCAGGCGTTGAGGGTTATCGGCTCACGCCGTGCTCGCCAGTCCTCGATCCAGATGCCCAGGTCCACCGTCTCCACCGCTACCTCAATGCCGATATCCTTGAGGTTGGCGGCGATGACCGGAGCATTAGCGGCCATGGTGGCATACCCCACGATAGTGCGCAGTTTCATTTTGAAGCCGCCAGGATGACCAGCCTCGGCCAGGAACTGCTTGGCCTTGGCTACGTCGCGTTTCTGGTTGGGGAGTTGATCCAGAGGTAGCGCCCAGTACTTCATGGCCGGCGGCATGCCACCAACCACCTGGCCCAGGCCATAGATGGCAGCCTGCATGATGGCCGGCTTGTCTAGCGCCAGGAGTATCGCCTGACGAACCTTCACGTTCTTGGTGTATTCGACGTCGCCAGGCAACTCCAGGGTGTCGAACTTGATTGCCGGCGTGCGGGTGGCGACGAATTTCGGGTCGTCTTTGACCAAGAGGAAGTTCTTGGCGTCCTCTATGGCGATCATGTCAATGCTGCCGGCCCGCAGGCCCGCCAGGGCAGTCTGCTCATCCGGGACCACCTGGATGACGAGTTTGTCCAGGTAGGGCTTGCCCTTCTCCCAGTAGTCTGGGTTCTTCTTGAGAACCAGCCTCTGGGCTGGGACGAACTCCTCCACCCCGAAGGGGCCGGTGCCGATAGCTGTACGGCGTAGCGTATCACCTGTCGGCGCACTGTCCTTGGGGATGACGGCATTGTAGCGCGCCCCCAAAGCCACCAGGAATGGGCCAGTGGGCTCCGTCAAGGTAATCTTGAGCGTGTACTTGTCCACGACCTCGATCTTGTCGATCATGACGAGGTCGCCACGGCCAGCGGAGCCTACCTTGGGGTCAAGCTGTCGCTCCAGGCTGTACTTTACGTCCTCGGCGTCCATTTCCTTACCGTTGTGGAACTTGACACCCTGTCGCAGCTTGAACGTGTAAATGACATCGTCCTTGATCTCCCAGGATTCCGCCAGCTGAGGCTTGACGACCACGTCATTGTCAACCCAGGTGAGGTTTTCGTAGATCAGGGCCTTACGACGATGCCAGGCATCGGCAGCTTCCAGGTGTGGCTCCAGACTGGGTACGTCAATGGAAGTAGCGAAGGTCAGGGTGCCACCAGCTTTCGGCTTGCCAGGAGGTGGCGTGGCTGGCGCTGGCGTCGCGGCGGGCGTTGGCCCGCAGGCCGCACCCAGAAGGCTAGAAAGGGCAGTGAAACTCATCCCAGCGACTCCCGCCTTCAGTAGCTGACGGCGGGTAACCCTGATGTTCATGTTAGCCAGGAAATGTACCATCTCATCTACGTGGTCCATTTTTCTCTCCTCGAGTCCGCGTGCATCCACGTCCGTGGGTCCAGTACGTTCAATCCTGCCACTTGTCAAGTCCGTGCATGCCCTTGCCATTCCTTTCTGCCTAGAGCTTTCACCTCCTTAATTGCAGGCCGGATTACGGGGAAGCAGGACACTACTCCGGGCGTCCTGCCCTCTTCCCCAAAGACCGGCGGCGATCGTTCAGGCCAGGTATGGGGCGGTCTCGCCGCCATGGGTGATGACGGCCACCTGGGTCCCCCGACCGTATTCCGCCAGCTTGGCATCCACAGCCTCCTCCACGCTGGCGTAGTGCTCGTAACCCATGTCTCGCACCTCGGTCTCGGTGAGGCCTGGCGAGACCACGGCCACCTGGACACGCTCTCTAACGCGGCCCAACTTCAGGCAAACACTGGCCGCGATAGGATCTTTCACTTCCCCGGCTTCAATCCGGTGCAGCAACTCCGCGGGTTCGGTCCTCAAATACTCTATCAGACCTCCATGGGTAATAGCGACGCCATCCGGGCAGGCAGTGACCAGGATGATCGTCCCGCCGGGCTTGACGATGAGATCGGCGGCCAATAGCCCCTTGGATCCTTGCCAGAACTCCAGAAAGGCCGGGTAGGAATTAGCGATGACGATGTCATACCGGCGCTGTACCGGAACGCCATAGACCGCCCTGGCCGCCCGCTGCCCTGCGGCTTGCACCTGACGATGCTGGCCACAGAAGACCTGGTAGATGCCATGGTCCGGCGTGAGCACGGTGTCCACCACCATGGACAAACCCACGGTGTCGGCCAGCGCTTCAATGGCCCGGCGGGCCGGGGCATCCTCGTGCCCCAGATAATTGGTGGGGTCACGGAGGCCCACCAGATGGAAGCCCGCCACCGTCTCCTGGCTGGCGACGCCCGGATACAGGATCTTGGCACCCCCGGCGTAGCCGGGATGGGGGTGCGGCACGATATTGCCGAGACCGAGGACGAAGTCAGCCTCTACCACCGCCCGGCTCAGACCGATCCGAATGCCCTCCGGCGTCGTGCCGGCGTCATAGAGAGCCATCTGGTCGTCATAGCGGTGATTGGCCACCGGGAAGCGCCGGACGACCTCCGCTCCCAGCTTGGCCCGGAGCTCCGGCTCGGTCATGGGTCGATGGGTTCCCAGGGCCATCAGGATGGCGATGTCCGCCTCGGCGACGCCACCCCGCTCAAGGCGCTCCAGGACAAGCGGTAGGATCTTGTGAACCGGGGTGGGGCGGGTGTTGTCATCGCTGAGGATCAGCACCCGCTGGCCCGGCCGGACCATCTCTTCGAGAGCTGGTGTGCCCAGGGGCGCATCCAGCGCAGTGGTTATTGCTGCTGCCTCATCGGGGACCGCCGCCACCGGGGCAGGGCGGACTACTTCCCCCAGGTTGCGCTCGTCCAGAGCGAAAGAAAGCGACGCCATGTCCGTAAAAGGCAACGTGACATTGACCTTGGGCATGCTCGACCCCTTCTCATGAAACCCAACGTATCGGCCAAACTGGATATCCGGCCGAGGCGCTAGGCTTCGCGAGCATTTCCCCTAGAGGTGCTTCAGCCGGCCGGAGTATTCAGCGATGTATCGCCGGTTGGCCTCGTCTCCACCGGGGGCATTGGCGCTCTTCCAGACCGGCGGCGTAACGCCCAGACGCACCATGTGCTCTACTGCAACTATGACCATGGAATGAAGGATGAAGGCATTGGCAATGGTGGACCCAGGGGCTACTTTCTGATCGCAGCCTTCCACCGTCACCAGGGCTTCGCCGATGGGCACTTTGTCGTCGATGAACAGGTCGGCAATTTCATACAGGCTTTTGCCGGAGGAATGTCGGGCAGGATGACCGGGCGGAATGGCTTTGGAGCATTCCGGGGACGTCACGGCAATGACCGTGAGGTCGCGGTTCTTCGCCTCCAGTGCAGCATCTATGGTCGCGGAGTTGACGCCATTGGCGTTGACGACCAGGATGACGTCGCCGGCCTGGAGGGCATAGGTATCCAGCACACCCTTGACCCAGCCCGGCGTACGTTCCACCTTGGTGGAGCGGATGGCACCAAAAGCCAGGGAAACACCAGGCTCCAGGATGGCGTTCACCGGCACCAGCCCGCCGGCCCGGTAGAACATCTCTTCTCCGGCGATGTACGAGTGGCCGCCGGTGCCAAAGACGTGCAGCACCCGGCCCTTGGCCAAGCTTTCCCCAATCAAGCGGCCAGCCTCCCGGATCTTCTCCGTCTCCTCTGTCCGGATGCGCTCGATGGTCTCCAGGGCTGCCTTATAATAGCTTTCCAGTGGGTCCATGTGTTGTGTACCTCCAGCGTGCAGGTTTCGGGTGTTACAGCAGCGTGGGTAGCAAGGTGGACTCCAGAAAGGCCTCCCCGTAGCGGGTGCCGCGCATGTAGCCTCGTACCTTGGCCAGGCCCTCCAGATACTCCATGATCCCTGGCAGGACAGCCATCTGGCTGGCCTGGGTGCGCATGGCCTCCAGCTTTCGCTCCAACGTGTCGGTGATGTCCACCACGATAGAAGGATGGGTGAACAGCTCCAACACCTCATAATAATAAAGATGAGGGGTGTACCAAGGAGCTCCCATGTCACCCAAGACGTTCTCGCTGGCCTTCCAGCGGGCCTCGTCGGTGATCTCGGAGACGGCGCGATGGTCCCGATGCTTGTCCTCGCGGTAGTGCGTGAATATAGCCTCCGGCCTCACCTGCCGGATGATGCCGACACATTCCTGGTAGGTTTCACGGTCGTTGGTGACCCCTTGGGTGGGTTTACCCAGCATAATCCGCCTGCTGATGCCCAGGACCCGGTCACACAACTGGGCCTCCTGCTTGCGCTGCCGAAGCATCTCCTCAGGCCTCTGGCCCTTCTGATAGCTGGTTTCCCCGCCGGTGAAGGTCACCACTACGATTTCCGCCCCGTTGCTGCTCAGCCGGGCGATGGTCCCCCCCGGCCCGATGATCTCATCGTCGGTATGGGAGGCGAAGACGAGTATCCTTTTGGATTCCAGCATTCCTCCTCCTCGAAAACAAGTGGCTAGCCCTCCAGCTCAAAGCCCAGTCTCTGACTCAAGGCTTCCAGGTAGCACACAGATTCCTGGTACTGAAGGTCTAGGTCCGGTACCCTGCCCACATCGATGGCTACATAGCCGCGGTAACCATGTTTCGCCAGGGCCCCGAAAACGCCTTCCCAGTCCACCGTACCCCGTCCCAGGGCCAGGTGCTCGTTGGTCCGCCCATCGTTGTCCGACACGTGTAGATAGAAGATGCGCTTGCCTAGTTTCTCCACACTTAGTGGCAGTATCTCCTTTTGAGCGTGCAGATGCCCGGTGTCCAGGACGGCGCCGAAGTTGGGGTTGTTCACGGCCTCCATGAGCCGGAGCAAGGCATCGGTATTGCTGACGTTTTCCCCCACACGAGGCTCCAAACAAAAGCGGAGGCCACCCTGCTCTGCGCTTCGTGCGCAACAAGAGACGCTGTCCACGAGGTTGGCCCACAACTCCTCCCACCGGAAGTCAGGGTTGACCTTCACCCGGAAC
The DNA here is from genome assembly GCA_040754915.1 of Chloroflexota bacterium. Lineage (GTDB taxonomy): Bacteria > Chloroflexota > DTOL01 > DTOL01 > JACQYG01 > JACQYG01. Next base: position 5,348 of record JBFMCB010000113.1, read on the forward strand.
TGGCCGCCGAAATTGATCGTCTCCTTATATGGCCGGTCTCCCAGAAATTCCAGTGGAGGAGCATAGCTGTCGGCCTGGATGCTCTCGCAGCCGAAATAGTTAGCCAGACCCACTGCCAGGTCAAATGATTCCAAGGCACGCCGTCGGGCCGCCGGGTCCAGGCTGACCAGATCCGGCAGGACTGGACAGAAGTTGATGACCTTTAGCCCCAGATCCTCACACCGTTTCCTGAGGCCGTGGCGTTCCTCCCACACCGCGCGCAGGTTTGCCTCCCCGACACCCTCCAACTCGATGTAGCGAAAGCCAAGGCCCGCCATGTCGTCGATGGCCGCATAGGTATTGGCAATACTTGGGGGATAGCCGAATTTGCTGATGGCATAGAGCCAGCAGCAGCTAATCTTCATTCCGCTTGCTCCTCCCTACCAGGCCAGACTTCGCTCCAGAACCAGGGTTGTGGCACCAACGGCGCCGGCGTCCATGCCCAGTTTGGCCGGGACGACGCGAGCCTGGGCCGCCGCGAGTTGCAGGGCCCGGGCGGCCACCGCCCGCCGGACGCCGGCAAAGAAAACCTCTCCGGCCTGGGCCACCCCGCCGCCGATCACCACGACGTCTGGGTTCAGGGAATTGATGAGGTTGGCCACGCCCAGGCCCACGTACTGGCCCGCCTCTTCCAAGATCTGCAGGGCAAAGGGGTCACCAAGGGCGGCAGCTTGCGACACGACCTCCGCCGTGACGTATTCCAACTTTCCCTGCACCAGGTCAGCGATGCGGGTCACCGTGCCCCGGCGGATGCCCCGCACCGCTCTTCGCGCAATAGCGGGCCCAGCGGCGAGGGCCTCCAGACAGCCGTGGTTGCCGCACCGGCAGCGGGGGCCGTCCTCGTCCACTGTCGTGTGGCCGATCTCGCCGGCAAGCCCGCCGCTCCCGCGATACAGCTTTCCGCGGATGACTATGCCGGCCCCGATGCCGACCCCCACGTTCAGGCAGATGACATTCTGGAAGCCGCGGCCCGCGCCACACCAGCTCTCCCCCAGGGCCATGGCGTTGGCGTTGTTCTCCACCCATGTCGGAAGGCCCATGGCCTGTTCCACCGGATCGGCGATAGCAATGTCCTGCCATCCCAGGTTGGCCGAATAGATGATCCGGCCTGCCCGTGGGTCGGCCAGGCCAGGGGCCGCGATCCCGACGCCGCGGAGAGCGTGGCCTTCCACGCCGGCCTCCAGGATCACCTGTTTCAAGGAGGCGACTATCCTGGCGATGACCCCGGCCGGTCCCTCCCCCACCGCCAGCTCAGACGCGGCACGAGCCAGAACGTTGCCGTCCAGATCGGCCAGGACGGCGACCATTTTGCCCAGGCCGCCGATGTCTACGCCCAGCACGAAGAACGCCGTGGGGTTGAACTCAAATAGCGCCGGCCGGCGACCACCGGTGGAGGAGCCGATGCCGTGTGGTCTGAGGAGATCCATCTTCACCAGTTCATCGACGATGGTGAAGGACGTGGCCGGAGTGAGTTTGATGACGTGGGAGATGTCGGTGCGCGATATTGGTCCACGCTGGCGCACCACGTCCAGGACGGCCAAGCGGTTGATCTGGCGGAGGAAACGGAGGTCGGCGGTCAGGAAAGCATTGGTCTCTTGATACATCGACTTTCTCTGGAATCTATATCAAGTATAGGCTTCCAGGCCGAATTATATTATAATTTTACCGCAAAATGGCTGTATTGTCAATGGTCACGGCGTGTTTTTATGGTCTCCATAAGAAGTCTGGGGAACTCTGGGGCGAGAACAAGACAACGGCGGACATCCAGTTTCTCAGGACACCCGCCGTTGTCTTAATCCGCCGCCTATTGGAAAGCCCGGATGGGCATCATGGTATATTATGTAGCACGGCGATGATTCAAGCTCCACCATCTACAGGGTAGCGAAGGCGCCCCTGGCATTTCTCCGAGTCAATGGTGATGACGTACATGTAATGCTCCTTATGATGCGATTTATTGGGTTACCGTAATCTCCCTTTTCTGCATTCGCCGCACGATGGGCTTGGTTACCTCTGCCACGAAGAACGGGAAGAGTACGAAGGGTAGAATATATTCCCATTGATCCAGGGTCAGAGGCACGGTATCAAAGACCGGTTGCAGGAAGGGGATATACATGGTGACCAGTAAGAGTACAAACGAACTGGCGGTAGCCAGGACCATCCATCGGTTGGAGAAGGGCCCAATGGAGAATACCGAATAGTACTCAGAGCGAGCGGAATAGGCGCGGAACAGTTCCACGGAGACCAGCGTGGCGAAGGCCACGGTGCGCGCCACCTCCACATGATCCGGGTAGTGAGAAAGGAACCAGAGGAAGGCTCCCATGACAGCAACCGTATCGGCCAGGGACTGGGTCACAATGCGGAAAAGCATCTCCCGGTTGACGACCGGCTCTTTGGTCGGTCGTGGCGGGCGTTGCATAATGTCCGGATCGCCCTTCTCCAGGCCCAGGGCCAGGGCCGGAGCGCCATCGGTGACCAGGTTAAGCCAGAGGAGTTGGATCGGTCGCAAGGGGATGGGCAGGCCCGCCAACATGGAGAGAAAGATGATCAAAATCTCAGCGATATTGCAAGAGACCAGGAAAAATACGAACTTACGGATGTTGGAGTAGATGATCCGCCCTTCCTCGATGGCGGCAATGATGGAGGCGTAGTTGTCGTCGGTGAGGACCATGTCGGCGGTCTCTTTGGTGACGTCGGTGCCGGTGATGCCCATGGCCACGCCGATGCTGGCCCGCTTCAGGGCCGGGGCATCGTTCACCCCGTCGCCAGTCATGGCCACCACGTGGCCCCGGGCCTTGAAGGCGTCCACGATCCGCACCTTATGTTGGGGCGAGACCCGGGCATAGGCATCTATTCCCTCCACGATGCGGGCGAACTCCTCATCGCTGATCCTGTCCAGCTCCGCTCCGGTGACCACCTGCCCCCCGGGGGAGAGGAGGCCGATCTCCCGGGCGATGGCGATGGCCGTGTCCTGGTAGTCGCCGGTGACCATGACGCTCTTCATCCCGGCCCCCTGGGCCAGTTGCACGGCAGGCTTGACCTCCGGCCGGGCCGGGTCAATCATCCCCAGGAGCCCCACGAAGACCAGCTCCCGCTCCACAACCTCAGCGGTGCAGCGCTCGGGAACCTCTGGCAGGGGCCGGTAGGCTATCCCTAGCACCCGCAAGGCCTCCTTGGCCATGGACTGGTTGGCGGCCAGGACCTCCTCCTTCTGCGCCTGGCTCAGAGGCTCCACCCCGCCATCCTGGACGATGCCGTCGCATAGCTCCAGGACGACGTCCGGCGCCCCTTTGACGAAGGCGATGTAGGGAGATGGGTAAACAGGCAAGCAAGCAGACGATGGCTCCGCTATCCCTGCTACCTGTTGCCCTGTCCCCCGGTTTACCTGATGGATCGTCGTCATCCGCTTCCGCTCGGAATCGAAGGGGACCTCGGCCACCCGGGGGCAGGCCTGCTCCGTCTCTTCCTTCCGGAGGCCAGCCTTGGTGGCGGCCACCACCAGGGCCCCCTCGGTGGGATCGCCCACTATGCGCCAGGTGGCCTCGCCGCTGGACGTGATGCCGCTCTCCTCCAGCCAGGCATCGTTGCAAAGCAGGGCTCCCTGCAGGAGGAGGGCAGTGCTGCCTTCACGGAGGGGATCAAAGGCCTCCTGGCTCCGCCGGAACTCGCCTCGGGGGGTGTACCCCTCCCCCGTGACCTGGAAGAAACGACCGCCGGCCCAGCCCCGGGCCACGGTCATCTGGTTCTGAGTGAGAGTCCCGGTCTTATCCGAGCAAACCACCGTGGCGCAGCCCAGGGTCTCCACCGCCGGGAGCTTGCGGATGAGGGCGTGACGGCGCACCATCCGCTGCATCCCCAGGGCCAGGCAGATGGTCACCACTGCTGGCAGCCCCTCGGGGACGGCGGCGATGGCCAGGCTCACCGCCGTCATGAACAACTCGACGATATCGTGCTGGTGGGCGGCCAGATAGTCCATGAGCCCCTGGGTCAGGGCGGTGGCCGGCGCGGTATCCCGCACGATCCCCACCAAAAAGATCACGCCGCAGACGGACAGGGCGGCCGTGCCCAGCCACCTGCCCAGTTGATCCAGCTTCACCTGCAAGGGGGTGGGCTCTTCCTCGTAGGACTGGATCATCTCGGCGATGAGGCCGATCTGAGTATGCATGCCGGTAGCCACCACCAGCCCCTTGCCTCGCCCGTAGGTGACCATGGTGCTCATGAAGGCGCTGTTCTTGCGGTCGCCCAGGGGGATCTCGCTGTCCAACACCACCTGGGCGTTCTTCTCCACGGGCACCGATTCCCCGGTTAGGGAGGCCTCCTCGACCTTGAGGTTGATGCTCTCGATAAGGCGCATATCGGCCGGGACGTAGTTGCCGGCCTCCAGGAGGACGATGTCGCCTGGCACGAGCTCTCGCGCCGGGATAGTGGTCCGGTGGCCATCCCGGATCACCTGGGCGTTGGGCGCGGCCATCTTTTTCAGGGCGGCCAGGGCTCGCTCGGCCTTCGATTCCTGAACCACGCCCAGCATGGCGTTGAGGACCACGATAGCCATGATGGCCGCGCCGTCCAGGAACTCCCCCAACAGGAAGGAGATGACGCAGGCCACGATGAGGATGATCACCAGGAAGTTGTTGAGCTGCTCCAGGAGCATCTGCCAGAGGCCGGGCCGCGGACGTTCCTGGAGCTCGTTGGGCCCGTGTTCGGCCAGGCGGGCCTGGGCCTGCTCGGCGGTGAGGCCCTGGTGCAGATGGGTCTCCAATTGTGCCACCACATCGCTGACGTGGTAGCTATGGAACTCCTTCTCCATCGGTCGGAATTCTCCCTGAAGCTCTAACTTGGTTCTCAGAAAGTAGCGGCCCACCCGGGTTGGGCCGCTACCCCTGGTACTCCCTCTCGCGCCAGCA
>JBFMCB010000114.1:0-10255 GCA_040754915.1 Chloroflexota bacterium
TCAGCACCGCCAGAACAAGCCCCCCCAGGACCGCCACCAGCATGGAGCGCAGGCCACCCGAGGTATCCTCGCCGTACTCGTCGTAGCCGCTCGTCTCCTCCGGGGCGGGCTCCTCTTCCGCGATCTTCCAGCCGCCCTTTCCCTCACCACCCGGCGCTGGCGGCAAGGGCTCGCCACCGGCCTTAGAGGGAGTGACCGCCGGCTCCTCCGGTGCTGTATACACCGCGGGCCGGGCGAAGCGCGGGCATTCCTTGAATTTGTCGCTCAGGCAGAAGGACTCCTGATGCCCCAGCTCTATCCATTGGGCAGGAGTAGAGCGATAACACCGGTGGTCGGTGGTCTGGAAAGGATAACAGCTATTCTGGTTATTCGCCAGACCCAAATACGGACAAGGTTCCAGTGATTTAGCCATGCCTATCACCTCCTGGTCGCCATCCCGCAGCATGTGGGCCGCCGGCTTCTTTTAAGGATCAGACTCCAGTGAGCTGTCGCCCTGCGTTCAAGAGCCTTTGCACCTTCTCCAGGCTCCCCGCTTCGGTGTAGATGCGCACCAAGGGCTCGGTGCCCGACAGCCGCACCAGTAGCCAGGAGCCGTCAGCCAGCACGTATCGGAAACCCTCTCGGGTATCGATCTGAACGACCTTGACGCCATCCAAACTCCGCGGCCTGCCCCGGCTCAGGCGGGCTACCACCTCTTCTCGCTGTTCCGGGGCCATGGTTATATCCACGCGGTCGTAATAGTGCGGCCCAACCTTGCTGAAAAGATAATCCAGAAGCTGGGCCGGGGATTTGTTGGCCTTCACCATGAAGTCCAGGAGAAACAGCCCGGCGACGATGCCGTCCCGCTCTGGGATGTGCCCACGAAAGGCATAGCCACCGGATTCCTCGCCGCCGATGATGGCATCCACCTCCATCATCTTTGGCGCTACGTACTTGAAGCCCACCATGGTCTCGTAGACCGGGATGCCGAACATCTCGCCCAACCGGTTCAGCATGGAGGTGGTAGAGATGGTCTTAACAATGGGGCCTCTCCACCCCCGCACCTCCAGCAGATAGAGCGCCAGCAGGGCGTACACCTGCAACTGGTTGATGAATTGGCCGTTCTCATCTACCAGCCCTATCCGATCGGCGTCGCCGTCGGTGGCGATGCCGACTTGGGCCCCGCAGGTACGGACCGTCTCGAAGAGCCTGGTCAGGTTGGTAGCAATGGGCTCCGGGTTGTGCATCTCCGGGAAAACCGGGTTGCGCTGATAGTGGATCTCAATCACCCTGGTTTTACCACCGTTCAGGAGGCGAGAGAACCACCCCAGGCCAGCGCCCCACATGGAATCGGCCACCACGGTGAGGCCGGCCTGGCGGAGGGGACCGGTGTCTACCAGGGTGGCGACCTTGGCCAGGTATTCCGGCGCCGGATCAAAGACCTGGATCAAGTCCCGGGCCAGGGCATCATCCATCGGGAGCTGCTTGACGCTTCCAGCAGCCTGGAAGCGCTCGATGCGCGCCTCGATGTCTTTCAGGGTTTCGGGCGTCGCCGCCCCGGCGTACTCCGAGCGGACCTTGAAGCCGTTCCAGCTAGCAGGGTTGTGGCTGGCCGTGATATTGATGGCGCCAGCGGTTTTCTTGGCCAGCACCGAGTAGGAGATCACCGGAGTGGGGGATGGTCGGTCGCACAGGTAAGCGCGAATGCCGTTCCCAGCCAACACCTCCGCCGCAGCCGCAGCGAAGTGCTCCGAGGCAAACCGGGTGTCGTAGCCCACCACCATGCCGGCGTCTGCTTTCCCGGTGGCTATCAGATAGTCCGCCACACCCTGAGCACATAGCCGCACGTTCTCAAAGGTGAAATCCTCGGCGATGGTCCCTCGCCAGCCATCTGTGCCAAAGATTATGCGGGTCGCCATGGACCAACCCTCTTTTACGAGTAAAGAATAGGTGATACCTGCTGGTTGCTAGACTCTATCTCGCCAGTAGTTTAAGAGGTCCTTCATCGTCTGCTCGAACGGGATCTGCGGCGCCCAGCCGGTCTGGTTGCGGAACTTAGTGACGTCGGCCCAAAGGATCGTTACATCCGAGGGCCGTAGCCGACCAGGGTCCTGTCTCACGGTTACCTTCGCCGTGCTCAGCGAGAGTAGAATGTCCAGCATCTCCTGTATGGTGCGGGTAGTTCCAGAGCCCACATTGTAGACCTGGCCGGGCTCGCCCTTTTCCAGGGCCAACCAGTAGGCTCGCACCATATCCCGCACGTCGGTCCAGTCCCGTTTTGAAGAGATGTCGCCCACTTGGACCACTGGCTCACGCTTACCTTTCTCGATCTCCGCGATCTGCTTAGCAAAGGAGCTGGTGCTGAAGACCTGCCCGCGGCGTGGGCCAGTGTGGTTGAAGCCCCGGGTGACCACGGTTTTCAGACCATAACTTTTGAAATACTGCCAGGCCAGGAGCTCCTGGGCCACCTTGCTCACCGCATAGGGGCTCAGGGGCCGCAGGGCATTGGTTTCCTTCATGGGCACCTCATTCGGGTGCACCAGACCATACTCCTCGCTGGACCCAGCGATGTGGATCATGGGATCCAGGCCGGCCTCCCGCACTGCCTCAAAAAGATTGACCTGACCGATGACGTTGGTCTGAAAGGTCTCCACCGGGGCGTTCCACGAGGAGAGCACGAAGCTCTGGGCCGCCAGATGGAAGATGCGCTCCGGCTGCACGGAGGAAATGAGCTTTCTTACCGAGTACGAGTCAGCCAGCTCACATTGCAAGAGGTTGACCTGGCCAGCCTTGGCCAGTCGGTTCAACTCCTCGGGGCCAGTGATCCTCTCCTCCACCAGGATATTCAACTTACCCTGGCTTCTCAGTTCGCTCAGGTTATCCAGGCGGCTCCGCCAGCGGCACGAACCGTATACCTCCACATCGCCCCGGGCCAGAAGGTATTCCCCCAGGTAACTGCCGGCAAAGCCGGTGATGCCGGTGATCAGGACCTTCATTTCACCTCCTATAGGTACTTAAGCTTCTTCTCTTGCTTAAGCTTGTTGACCAGGGTCTTCACGTCCTGGGCCCGTTCCCGAGGGCAGATCAGGATCGCATCGCCGGCGTCCACGATAATTACGTCTCTCAGGCCGATGGTGGCGATGAGCCGCTGAGGAGGCCCGTAGACCAGGCAGCCAGTGGTATCGTAGCCCACGTGATGGCCCACCACCACGTTGTTCTCACGGTCGGCAGGCAGGAGGTCGGCCAGGGTGGCCCAATCCCCCACGTCGCTCCAGCCGATATCCACCGGGATCACCGCTGCCCGGTCGGTGCGCTCCATCACTCCGAAGTCGATGCTCTCATCGGCTACTCCCTTCCAGACCCGTTTCAACGTGGACTCCCACTTCTCAGAGCCCAGACCCGGCTCCAATTCCAGCAATTGGCGATGTAGGTTTGGAAGGTGCTTGGCGATCTCCTCCAGGATCACGTCATTGCGCCAGATGAAAATGCCGCCGTTCCAGAAGTAAGAGCCACTTCTCAGATAGCGTTCGGCGGTCTCACGGTCAGGCTTCTCACTGAATTGGGCCACTTTGAAGACCTGGTACCCATTGTAACTCCCCAAGAGGTCACCCCGCTGGATGTAGCCATAGCCCGTTTGCGGCGAAGACGGCCGCATTCCCAGGACTACCAGGTATCCCTGTCGGGCCACCTTCTCGGCGGCGACCAGGGCCTGGCGGAACGCCACCGCCTTGGCGATGAGGTGATCAGCAGAGAGGACGGCCATCACATCGTTATAGTCTATGCGCTTGATATACAGGGCCGCCAGGCCGATACAGGGCGCTGTGCCATGGCCCTCTGGTTCCACAATGATATTGCCCCGGGGGACCGCCGGTATCTGCACCGCAGCGATGTCGGCATAGGCCGAATTGGTTACCACGAAGATATCGCGCTGCGAGATCAAGGGTTGGATGCGATTTATCGTCTCCTGGAGCATCGTGTTCTTGGCTACGATGTCCAGGAGCTGCTTGGGCCGGCTCAAGCGGCTGCGGGGCCACAGGCGCGTGCCGCTGCCGCCGGCCAGGATCACTGCCTTCATCGCCTTAACTCACCCACTCGAGTTTCCCTCGATGTCCGAGCGAACACGGTCTCGCCAGTAGTCGAGCACCGCCGCTAAGCTATCTCTGAGCGGCGTCTCTGCCCGCCACCCGGTCAGAGCCCGGAACTTAGAGCAGTCACTCAACAGGACCGCCACATCGGAATCGCGCAACCGAGCCGGATCTACCTCCACGGAAAACTGCAGGGGCGACATGGTCAGAAGGTTATCCAGGACTTCCCGGATCGAGTACGTGCGCTCTGCGCCCAGGTTGTACACCTCCCCGGGCTCCCCCTGGGTGATCGCCAGGAGGTAGCCACGCACCATGTCGCGCACGTCGCTGAAATCCCGTTTAGGTGTCAGGTTGCCCACCTTAACCACCGGAGCTCTGAGGCCAGCCTCGGCCTCGGCGATCTGCTTCGCAAAATTGGCCGTGACGAAGGCGTCGCTTTGCCGGGGGCCGATGTGGTTAAAGGGCCGCAGGCGTATCACGGGGAGCCGGTTAGAGAGGAAATACTGGTAACCCAGATAGTCTTGGGCGATTTTGCTCACTGCATAAGGGCTCAAAGGACGCAAGGGATTGGTCTCTTTCACCGGCAGCTCGTGAGGGTATACCAAGCCGTATTCATCCGCCGAGCCGATCACAAGCACCTTGGGATTCCGCTCCAAGGCGATCGCCGCCTCCAATACATTTAGCTGGCCCAGGATATTATTCTGTAGGGTTTTGGCCGGGTCCGCAACGGAGAGGGCCACCGCGGCCTGGGCCGCCAGGTGAAAAATGAACTCCGGCTTGATCTCGCCGACTGCCGCTTTCACCTTCCGTTCGTCAGTGATATCACCCTCATGGAGGTGGATCACATTCTGAAGATGGGCGATGTGGTGGATGCCATGGTCTAGATGGTAGAGGCCATGGATCTCCCAATCGGTATTGCCCAGGAGGTATTCGGCCAGATGGCTGCCGGCAAAGCCGGAGACCCCGGTGATCAGAGCCTTCAAAATAGAGCTGGTTCTCCTTCTTGCCCGAGGCAGGCCTGCCGGGCAGGTGTGCTACATGTGGGCCAGGGCGAGGGTCTCCGGTGGGCCCACGTGCTCCAACTCGGGTTATACTATAGCCGATTCAATACCAAAAAGCAACCGTACTACGGGCCAACGAGTGATATGCGTCCTTCCATTTCCACCTCGTCGATCACGCCTACGATGATCGAAAGGATCGGAGCATCAGGGATCTTCACCACCTGGCGGGCGGAGTTGCCCTCGCGGACCACCAGGACCAGGTCCTCAGGCCCGGCCTGGGCAGCATCCACGGCAATAAAGGAGTCGCCACTTGGCTCGCCCCGGGGGCTCAGGGGCTGGACGATAAGAAGCTTTTTAGCCTGGTAGTCTTTGTGTTTGACCGTACAAACTATGTTCCCGATGATCCTTCCAATGACCATTGGCACTTTTCCTATCCGGGCCCTCTGGCCTTCAGTTTGCCCCTGGTCTCCAGCTCCACCATATCCACGATACCGCAGATGGCCAGGTCGGTGGGAGTCCACTTCTCAGGCAGGGCTAACGATGCTTCTCGGGCCCTGACCAGGAATACGATGTCGCCGTGCCCCGCGGTGCCTGTGCCGTCGGCGGCGATCTGAGGCTCGCCCCGGGGCTTCAGGTCATGGCCCAGGGGTTGAACTATCAGGAGCCGGATACCCTTGAGCCCCTCATTTTTCCGTGTGGCCACCACCGTGCCGATAACTTTTCCCAGGTACATGCCCGAATCCTAACAGAGCTTCTGTCTCATGTCCTCGTGCAGCGAGGGAATGACCACGCTGCGCACCAATAGGCCCTGCTCTTTGGCTAGCAGGGTTCCGGCAGCCACCGAGGCCTCCACATTGCTGACATCGCCGATCATCAGGACGAAGGACTTGCCACCCAGGCCATTAGCCAGGCGGATCTCGGTCAAAAGCACGTCGGCGGCCTTGGCGGCGGCATCGGCAGCAACAATGGTGGTAGCCACCGTGACGGTCTCGATGATGCCCAGGGCTTCCACGTAGTCGGCCTCCACCGCACCGGCGATGGCTGGGAACAGCGAAAGGTGCACGTTGGGCAGGAGCAGCTTATCCACCACCGCGTCGCCGCCCGTTTCCTCGCCGGCCCGCATGGACTCCGTGACCGCGTCCACATCGCCGGTGATCAGCACGATGAATTTCCCGGGACACACCGGCCGGGCATCCAAGAGCTCCACCAGGGCCTTCTTGACCATGGCGTCCCCGGCCTGGATGCCCGCCGCTATGCTATTGAATTCGAGCAACCCTATTGCCGGTTCCATCGTCCCTCCACTCCCAACCTAATCACCGCGGATCACAATGGGATCATTCCTCAATCACCACCTGCCGGCCCTCCACCACTTCCCTCACCGTCCCCCCTATAGACGCGTGGACATTAGCCCCCAGCTTGCCTTCCAGGACCTGCCCGATGAGGTCTCCCGGCCTCACCTTGTCCCCCTGCTTCACCGTGGGCTGGGCGGCCAGGCCGGTGTGCTGCTTTAGCGGTATGGTCACTCGCCCCGGACGGACCGGGCTTTCGTCCAAAGCAACCGGGAGGTCCCGGTAGCGGGTCAAGCCCAGCTTGTCCATGAGCCGATGGGTGGGCACGCGGCGGCCATCGAACATATCATGGACCTTCAGGTCACTGCGGCGGTGTCGAGTATTAACCCAGCCCGAGGCCTCCAGGTTGCGCTTAACGGCTTTGTAATAGGCCATGGGCGATAGCTCCAGCGGACAGGCGTAGGCCTCGCACAGGCGGCACTCGCAGCACAGCACCGCTGAGGTGATGTTGTCGGTGGGCTCGCTGGAGGCATAGTTCAGCGAGCGCATGATCTCGTGCGGGAAAAGACGATGGCCCAACAGGCTCCTGGGGCACAGGTCCGTGCAATCCCGGCATTGGTCACAGGTGGATTTTCCCCGGCGGAGGCTGGTGCGCAGGGGCTCGCTCATCCGTCGCACCACGGCGTTGTCCTTGGGCAGTACGATGATCCCTCCCAGGGTCTTGGTGACCGGCAGATCGAGGTCACTAGCCAACCTTCCCATCATTGGCCCGCCCACGACCACCGCGTAATCGGAGCTAGTTCTACCCTGGGCCACTTTGATCCCTCCCGCCAGCCGGATAGCCTGGGCCAGGCTCGTTCCCACCGGCAATCTCAGCGTTTTCGGACTATGCACCTCGCCAGTCACGGTCACGTAGCGATGCGTCACCGCCTGGCCCTGCATGGCCTCAGCGATATTCACCAGGGTACACACGTTCTGCACCACCACGCCCACGTGCAAAGGCAGCCCGCCCTCGGGCACCAGACGACCCGTCGTTTCGTAGACCAGCACGAATTCGTCACCGGCCGGGTAGTAGCTCCCTATCAGGTGCACCGAAACGTCGGGGTAGCGACTCGCAGCAGCCCGGATGGCCTCCACCGCTTTCTTATACTCACCCTTGAGCGCAACGATGCCCTTTCGGGCCCCAGTGGCCTGCATTACCAGGCTAAGCCCCTCCACCACGGCGCCAGCCTTGGCCGCCATGATGTGCTGGTCCACCTTCAGGAGCGGCTCGCACTCCGCGCCATTGGCCACGGCGATCTCCACGGAAGAGGAGATCTTCACATGAGTGGGAAAACCGCCGCCTCCGGCCCCGACGACGCCCGCCTTCCGGGTGGCGTCAACGATCTGGTTAGACATGAATTATACGATCCTAAACGCATCCACCAGCGTGCACCGACGCACCCAGGAGAAGTCCTTGGCCGAGGTCAAGCCCTCACCGGTAGGGCTAGCAATGGAGAACGAGGTATAGCCCTCGCCTCCGAAGCCCAGGCCGGCCAGAGACGGCGCGTTCTTGACGAAGATGCTGGTGTTTATCAGCCGGGCCATTCGGCTCAGATTGTCGATGTTCTTGGAGTGCATTACCGCCGTGTGGCCGTTGCCCAACTCGGCCTCCACGCCCAGGTCAATGGCCTCCAGGGCATTGCGCACCCGGACCAAAGGTATCACCGGCATCAGTTGCTCGGTCCAGAACAGGGCATCGTCCTGGTCCGTCTCGGCCAGGACGATCTTGATCTCATCGCCCACGGAGATGCCGATCTCCCTCAAGATGATGCCGGCGTTCTTGCCCACGAAGTCCTTGTTTACCACTCCCTCCCGGCGGGGCCCCCGGTCTTCCTTCAGGATCACCCGCTTGAGCCGCTCCAGTTGCCAGTGGGTGATCTCGAAGGCACCGTGCTGTCTCAAGGCGGCCTTGAGCTGTTCGACGATGGCCTCTACGGCGATGATCTCCTTCTCCAGCACACACACCACATTATTGTCAAACGAGGCGCCGATCACAATGTCTCGGGCCGCCTGCTCGATGTCGGCGGTTTCGTCCACCACCGCCGGTGGGTTGCCCGGGCCAGCGCAGATGGCCTTCTTACCGGAGTTCATGGCGGCCTTCACCACCCCCGGCCCCCCGGTGACCACCAGGAGGCGGATTCCGGGGTGGTGCATCAACTCCTGGGCAGTCTCGATGGTGGGCTCGGTCACCGAGGTGATGATGTTTGGCGGCCCGCCCGCGGAAACGATGGCCTCGTTAAGAATGCGGATCGTTTCCAGTGACACACCCTTGGCATTGGGATGAGCATTGAACACCACGCCATTGCCGGCAGCGACCATACCGATGGCGTTGCAGATGATGGTAGAAGTAGGGTTAGTAACCGGGGTTATCGCTCCGATGACGCCGTATGGCGCCCTCTCCACCAGGGCCAGGCCACGGTCGCCGGTCCAGACCAGAGGCCTCAGATCCTCGGTCCCTGGCGTCTTGTTGGCCACCAGGAGGTTCTTCTTGACCTTATCCTCCCAGCGGCCCAGGCCAGTCTCCCGCCAGGCCAGTTTGGACAGGTACTCGGCGTTGTCTCGGGCTGCCTGGCGCATGGCGGCGATGACCCTCTCCCGGCGTTCCAGCGTCAAGTCGCTCAGGTGCACCTGGGCCTTTCCCGCTGCCCCCACCGCCGCGTCGATGGTAGGAAAGCCTCGGGCTTGTTCCCCTGGCCTGGCATCATCACACCAGGAGACGGCCGGCGACTCAAGCCTGGCCCGACGCCCCTCCTCTTCGCCCAGCCGGGCTACCACCCTGCCCACGATGGACCTGATCCGCTCTTCCTCCAGATCGACCACTTATACCCTCCGCTCCGGGAGAAAACAAGTCGCGCGATTCCCGCTTCACCCCTCGCGATACGCGCGTTGCCCTCACCCGTCACTCTACTTTCTGATATTTCACCACGCCATCCACTTCCCAGGTATCTACGATGGCCATGATCACAGCGTCCACCGGGCGGTTCTCGGTGATCTTGGTCTGGCGCGCGGAGGAGCCGGTGGCGAAGAGGATCACCTCGCCCAGCCCGGCCCCCACCGAGTCCACGGTCACCACGTAGCCGCCGGTGGGCCTGGCCTCGATGTCCAACTGCTTACAGAGGAGAAATTTCACCCCCTCCAGCTTCTCGTCCTTGCGGGTGGCGACCACTGTCCCCACCACCTTGGCGATGAGCATGTCGCGTTACTCCTACATTGGATTGCCGATTTCAGATTGTAGATTGACAGCTTCAAATCGGCAATCTCAAATCGTGAAATCTGCATCTCTACATGGTAGCAGGCCAATCGCATTGGCCGTCCAATCTGGCAAATCGCCCAACGCGGTTGGGCTGGGAGTGCAGCCTTAAGGCTGCACTCCTAAGAGGGCAGGGAGCTGAGGGAGCGGTTAGCTGCTATTTGCCATCCGCCACCTGCCACCCGCTACCCTAGCCCTCTTTCTCTTGCCTGGCTTGCTCCAGTCGACCCAGAGGCAGCACCAGGTCGATGTTGATGTGAGGTCGTGGGATCACGTGCACCGAGACCACCTCGCCCACCTTCTCGGCGCCCCGAGCCCCGGCCTCCACCGCTGCCTTGCACGCGGCCACATCGCCGCGGACGATGGCGGTAACGTATCCCCCGCCGATCTTCTCGTAACCCACCAGCTCCACCTTGGCCGCCTTGACCATGGCATCCGACGCTTCCACCATCGCCGCGAACCCCTTGGTCTCGATCATCCCTAGAGCTTCTGCCATTGCTGAAAGGTCCTCCTTAAAAATTGATGAATTCGCTAGCTCAATGGGTAAACCGCAAGACCGATCAAAAGCCCAGACGCAACCGTCAGCCCTCTTTCGATTTTGGATTTTCG
>JBFMCB010000115.1:0-10167 GCA_040754915.1 Chloroflexota bacterium
CGGAAGGTGATCGAATCCGAAGGCCCTCTGGCGGTGGAAGGGGTGCTTGATATAGCCGATCAGGTGGCCGAGGCCCTGCAGCACGCCTACGAGCGCGGCATCATCCACCGCGACATCAAGTCGCCCAATCTCCTGTTGACCCGGGACGGCGTAATCAAGGTCTTGGACTTCGGCATCGCCCGTTCCCGGGCGCTGCCCTCGCTGACTGGCTCGGGCTTCATCGGCTCTCCCCACTATATCTCGCCGGAGCAAGCCATGGGAGAGAGGGCCGACATCCGTTCGGACATCTACTCCCTAGGGGTCGTCTTGTACGAGATGCTGTCCGGCCAACTGCCGTATGTGGCGGATACTCCTTGGTCGGTGATCAATGCCCACATCACCAGCCAGCCCACCCCGTTACGCCAATTGCGGCCGGGTATCCCACCGGCGGTGGAACGACTGGTGGAGAGGACCATGGCCAAGAACCCCCTGGACCGCTTCCAGAGCCCGGCGGAGCTTAGGGCTGCCATTGCCGCAGTCAAAGCTCGAAAGTCGCTACCACGGGTCGCGTACCACCCAAATCCCGAGCTGGCCAACCTCCTGGCCGAGATCTATGCCAATGCGCAGTGGGCCGCCGAGCACCAGCGTTGGCCCACGGCGCTCAACCTGTTTACCCAGATATTGGAGTTGGCGCCGAACTATCGAGATGCAGCGGCCAGGGCAGAGCAAGCGCGGACTCGCGTGAAGCTCGATGCGCTGTATAACCAGGCCACCCGCCAGATTCAGGCCCAGGACTGGCCCGCTGCCCAGGACGCGTTGAGCCAGGCTCTCTCCCTGGACTCGAACTATCGCGATGCCCGAGAGCTTCTTTCAATGGTGCAAAGGGAGATGGCTGCCGGTTCGGGCAAAAGGGCCGAAGGCGCGGCATTGCCGGCAAGCAAGAGCGTGGTACTGGGCGAATACGATGCTTTCCGCCGGCTCAATCTGGCGGTCGCACCCGCTCGGCCGGCACTCTTGGTCTCAGGGGCTTTGGCCCGGGGGAAGCCGCACCGGATGCTATTCTATCACCGCCTGTGGGATTACACCTCGCCCTGGGCTGGCGTGGTGGCGCTCTTCAGCGCCGCGGTCCTCTGGTTTAGGGCCCTGGAGTATCCGTATTCCCTGGTATTCGGGCTGAGCATCCTGGCGTGCCTGGCGGGGGCCTTATTGACCTGGGCCATGTGGCAGAGGGCAATAGTCCAATGCCTGGAAGACCGGCTCCTGGTGCGCTTTCCCTTCTATGCCGTGGAGGTCGCGTATCACGCCATTAAAGGTACCCGCCTGGCGCCATTGGAATGGGTCATGGACCCCGACAGGGCTCGCTTTTGGAGCATGGATTCTTGAAACCTCTGCTCGGTAAGACCGCTATAGTCGTGCAACTGACGGAGATTCCCAACCCTAACCGTTGGCAGCGCCTGACCTCCGGGGGACTGCAACTGACGTCAGAGGGTGTCGTGCTGCTGGTCGAGGACTGGATGCGGCTTCGCCGGGAGATAGACGACCGCCTCCTGGCCCTGAAGGCGCCGGCCCTGTTCCGGGGCGACGGGCAAGAGCCCTAAGAGACCACGATCTGTGACCCTTCTTGCGTCTTCGTCACCTCGATATGGACCGGGAAGGTGTCCTTGAGCTCTTGAATGTGGGTGATCACCAGGACGCGGTCGAAGTCGTCCTGGATCGATCGGATGGCCTCCACCAGGCGTTCCCGGCCCTGGCTGTCCTGGGTCCCGAACCCCTCGTCCACCACCAAGGTGGACAGGCGCGCTCCAGCCCGGCGTGCCAGGAGCTTGGAAAGGGCTATCCGGAGGGCGAAGTTGGCCCGGAAGGCCTCGCCGCCGCTGAACAGCTCGTAATTGCGGGTACCCAGCTCATCGGCGATGCGGATGTCCAGGGTCTCAATGGTGTTCCCCTTTTTGGTGTCCCGCTGGGTCTCCAGCTTCACGTGCATCCGGTTATCGGTCATCCGTCCCAGGAGCCGGTTGGCCTCTTCTTCGATCTCCGGGGTCACGGTTTCGATGATCATGGCCTGGATGCCATTTTTCCCGAAAGCCGTGGCCAGCTTCTCACAAGCCTCCCTTTCGGCCGAGGCCAATCGCCAATGTTCCTCTTTTTCTCGACGTTGATCTGCCAGGAAATCGCAATGGGCTAATTTTTGCCTGGCGGCGCCCAGGAGCATTTGGGCTCGAGAGGCCTGCCCTTGTACTTCCTCCAGCTCTCTTTGCCGAGCCGCCAACTCCGAATTCACCGCCGGCAGGTCCATGAGCTCCTGCTGCAAGGTCTCTCGCTTGGCCTGGTCCTCCGACAGTGACTCCCGCCAGCGCAACGCCGCCGCCTTCAGGCGCTCCAAGGTGTTCCTCTCCTCATCCAGGTAGCGGAGAGCAGCGTTCAAACTGCCCTTGGCCGCCTCGAATCCCTCATATTCCTTCAGCCGGCTTCGCGCCTCCTCGTGAGAGGTCGCGGAGTATCCCAGCCTGCTTTCTTTCAGTTGCAGGCCCGCTAACTGGGCCCGGGCCTCGCGGGCATAGCTCTCCTCCTCCAGGGTTCGACTCAGGGAGGCCCGGGATTCGGCCAGGGCCCCCAGGTCATCCCCGGCCTGCCTGGCTTCCGCCAGGTTGCGCTCCCAGATCGCTTCCTGGCGCTGGGCCTCGCCTTTGCCTTTGAGTTTGGCCTCCAGCTCACTGGCCTTTTTGAGCAAGCCCTGCAACTCCGACTCGAGCTGTCTGGCCTTGGCCACATTCTGCCGGTAGCCCTGACCCTTTTGTGTGCCCTCCGCCTGATATTTCGCGCGGATGCGCTCCCTCTCCAGGTCGGAAAGGGGTGTCTCACATAGAGGACAGTTAGACACGCCGGCAAGCGCATCGATCTTCTCCTTTAACGCCAGCATGTCGCCCTTAAGCCGTTCGTTCTCCGTCCTCAAAGCGGCCAATTGCTCCTGAATACACTGAACCTGTGCTCTCAACTGCTCGCGTTCCGCTTCCAGTCGAT
Organism: Chloroflexota bacterium; assembly: GCA_040754915.1. GTDB lineage: Bacteria > Chloroflexota > DTOL01 > DTOL01 > JACQYG01 > JACQYG01. Next base: position 3,001 of record JBFMCB010000115.1, read on the forward strand.
CATATCCGACCAGGGCTTGTCGCGCTTCAGCCAATTGCTGCTCGAGGCGACTTAATTGACTGACCTTGTCCTGTAATTCCCTCGCCTTTTCATCCTGGAATCTAAGCTCGGCCAGCAGGCGGTCCTTCTCGGATTCTATCAGGCGTTCGCAGCGGTTTTTTTCCTCGTTGAGTTTAAGGAGCGTGCCGAGCTTGCGCCCCATCTCCTCTTCCCTCCAGCGTGCCTCCTGCAACACGGAGTAGCCTTTCTCAATGCGCTCTCGCTCCGAGATCACCTTTTCGTACTCGTTTATCCGGGCCTGCCGGTGCTCGATCTGCTGGCTGGTCTCCGCCAACTCCCTCTGCCCGTGAGCGAGCCGAACCTCGAGTTCGCCCAGCGAAGCGGCCTTGAGGTCCAGGCTGTGCTTGCGCTGGCGCAGGTGCTGCACTTCCCCCTCCTTTACACGGGCCTTGTCCGCCAGAGCCGAGGCTTCGGCCTGGGCCATACGGGCCTCGTCCTCGTAGACTGGCCGCTTCGCCAGCTCGGCGTCGATTTCGGCCATGGCCTTCTCCAGCTCTATTTGCGTGCGGGCCTGATCCTTGGCCTTTTCCCGGGCCCGGTCGGCCAGCTCATCGTAAAGGCCCAGGCCCAGGATATCCCCCAGGATGCGCTTGCGCTCCGAGGGCATTTTGGTGGTGAACTCATCGGCCCGGCCCTGGAGCAAAAAGGCCGAGTTGATGAAGGTCTCGTAGTCCATCCGCAGGGTATCGACGATCTTGCATTCGGTGTCTCGAATGGTGTTGCCAGCCACGGATCGGAAGTGGTCGCCATCCCACAGTTGGAAATCCAGGATGCTCTGTCCAGGCCTGGCACCCCCCAGGCCGGCTCGGGGCTTGCTTCTCTTGCGGAGGATGCGATAACGTGCCTCTCCCAGGAGAAATTCGAACTCGATCGCCATCTCGCTTTGGCCCAGGTGTATCAGCTCGTCATCGGTTTTCGCCCGGGCCTTGCCCCAGAGAGCCCAGGTAATGGCATCCAGGAGTGCCGACTTGCCGTGCCCATTATCCCCGGATATGCAAGCCAGGTGTATCCCGGAGAAATCCACCGGTGGCACGTTATCGCGGTAGCAAAGGAAATTGTGGACGGTGAGGCGTAGAGGTATCATCTGCAGCTCCCACTGAGAAACAAAAAAGCGAACTTCCGGCCTGGTGGTCCTTGGACCGGGGATGGGCGCGGCCGGCGGGTTTCTTTGCTATTAAAGAAGCATCGACACCTACTTGAGGGGAACCGTTAAAGTGATCGTGGTTCCCTGGCCGGGGGTGGACGAGAGCGCTAGCTTGCCATTGATCAGCGCGGCCCTCTCGCGCATATTGAAAAGGCCAAAGCTCGACCGTTGGTCATAGCCCCGTTCCACCGAGGCCACGTCAAAGCCACATCCATCGTCCTTGATGGTGATCCGGCAGGCTTTCGGGGTGTCTTCCATGGTGATCTGCACGTTCCTGGCCCGGGAGTGTTTCAGGATGTTGTTCAGGGCTTCCTGGATGATGCCAAAGACGGCCACCTCAGAGTTGTGCGGCAGTGAGCAGGAGAAACGAGAGACGTCGAGCTGGATGGCGATCTCCCCCATCTCTTGAAAGCGGGCCAGATAGGTTTGCAGGGTGGGGATCAGGCCCTGGGTCTCCAGCATCAAGGGGCGAAGCCCGAACAGCATGTGGCGCAGGTCCCCGGCGGCGCGTCGCGCCAGGGCCTCCAACATCCTGAGCTCCACCGCGGCCCTGGTGGGCTCCTGCTCCAACTGTTTGCGCACCAGGCTGGCTTTCATGGCAATGGCCGCGAGGGCTTGCGTTGGACCATCGTGCAGGTCCCGGGCCAGCTTTTTGCGCACCTCTTCCTCGGTGTTGAGAATCTTGTCGCGCTCCTCCTTCAGGGCTTGATACAGCCGGGCGTTCTCGATGGCTACGGCCGCCTGGGCCCCCAGGGCGCTGAGGATCTGTAGGTCCTCTTCAGTGAATCCCTCCCCGCTGGCTTTGTTCAAGACCTCCAGGACCCCGATGACCTGTCCCTTGCTCGCCAGGGGCACCGCGATCAAGGATTTTACCTGAAAACTCACGCTATCCCCGATCTCCCTGGCGAAGCGCGGATCCACAGTGACGTCGTTTACGATCGCCGGCTTGGCCTGGGAGGCAACCCATCCGGCCAGGCCGGTGCCCATGGCCATGCGGCGTTGCAGCAACTGCCTGCCGCCACCGCCCTGGGTCAGCACGAACTCCAACTCATTCGTGGACTGGTCGACCAGAAGGATCGAGCCCGCCTGGGCCCCCAGGACTTGGGCCGCGGCCTGCATCACCTGGGCCAGGAGGCGTTGCAAGTCCAGCTCGGAGCTCAGGGTCCGGGCTACGTCCTGCAAGGCCTCCAGGGCTTCTACACGCTGGCGGAGCTTCTCGTTCTCCTGAGGCAGGTGCAGGGCCTCAGGCTCACCCCGCTTCCCGGCTGATCTAATGGCCAAAGCTATCTCCTTAAACCGGCGTGCCACGGGCTAGCCGGCAGAGAGGGACCGTAGCGCCAGCCTGATCCTCTCCTCGGTGTCCAGAAGCCGATCTGCGGGCAGTGCGCCCAACGCGGCCCGGGCCTGGTCGCTGGAATAGCCCAGGTTGGTCAAAGCCGCCATCACCTCTGCATCCTGGGGCGAGAGGGAGGCCCGGGCGGAGGGTTGGGGAAACACCAGCTTCCCCTTGAGCTCCAGGATCAGCCGGCTGGCCATCTTCTTGCCAATGCCGGCGATGGAGGTGAGGGCATCCAGATTGCCCGCAGTTATCGCCTCTCGCAGGTTATCCGGCGTCAAGGCCGAGAGGATGGCCAGGGCGGCCTTCGGCCCCACTCCGCTGACCGAGATAAGCTGCCCAAAAGCCTCCCGTTCCTGAGCGGTGGCGAACCCGTACAGGGCCATGGTGTCCTGCCGCACGTGAAGATAGGTGTGCAGTCGCACCTCGCCGCCGATAGGAGCGAGCCTCTGAAAAGTCGAGGCGGGCACAAAAGCCTGGTAGCTGATCCCTCCCACGTTGACGACGACGGCGCTATCCTGGGCTTCTTCCAGTATCCCCCGTAGTCCCGCAATCATCCCCCACCGCCGGAGGCAGATGAACTGTGGCGATTATAGCACATCTATTGATTTTGGTACAACCAGCTCACGCTTACTTGCCAACACAGAAACGGCTGAAAATGGTCTCGAGCAGCTCCTCGGTCACCGTTTCCCCAGTGATCTCGCCCAGGGAGTTCAATGCCGCGGTGAGATCTATAGAGACGAAGTCTGCTGGCAGGCCCTGTTGGATGGAGGTTTCGGCCGCAGCCAGGCGCTCCTCGGCCCTCTGAAGCGCCTCCTTGTGCCGGGCAGAGGTGACAGCTAGGGCATCGGAGGCGATGGCCTTCCCGGAGAAGATGAGGGATTCAATGGCCTCCTCCAATGCCACCAACCCCTGGCCGGTCAGGGCGGAGATACTGACTGTGGGGCGGTCCGGCAATAGATCGCCGACCTCCGGCGGGGATGGCGCGGGGAACAGGTCGCTCTTGTTGATTACCAGAATGGCCGGCCGGTTGCCGATCAAGGCCGCGATCTCTCGGTCAGCCTGGGCTGGCGGCCGGTTCCCATCCACGACCAACAAGATCAAGTCAGCCTGGTCTATGGCAAGGCGGCTGCGCTCTACACCTAGCTTTTCCACCAGTTCATCGGTCTGGACGATGCCGGCGGTATCCACCAGGCAAAGGGGGATGCCGCGCAGGTTGAGCGTTTCCTCCAGTGTGTCCCGCGTGGTGCCGGGTATGGGTGTGACGATAGCCCGGCTGGTCCGCAGGAGAGCGTTGAGCAGGCTGGACTTGCCAACGTTGGGCGCGCCAACGATGGCGGTGCGCAGCCCCTGCCGGTAGATAATGCCGGCGTCGGCGTTGGCGATCAGTTGCTGGAGGGCGGCGCGAGCATTCTTGACGGGGGCCTCGATGTCCTGCTCGGGGATCTCGTCCTCGGCAAAGTCGATGGAGGCGGTCAAGTAGGCCAATACGCCCATGATCTCCTGGCGGATGGGGCGGACCTGGGCGCTCAGGCGACCGCCGAGTTGTTCCATGGCCAGCCGCAGCCCCACCTGGGTCTTGGCCTGGACGATGTCAAGCACCGCCTCCGCTTGATCCAGCGACAAACGGCCGTTGAGAAAGGCCCTCAGGGTGAACTCCCCAGGATTGGCCAGCCTGGCGCCCAGGCGCAAGACCAGCTCCAGGGTTCGCCGGAGCGGGACGATGCCGCCGTGACAGTTGATCTCCACTACGTCTTCGCGGGTGTAGGTGTGCGGCGAGGGCATGAAGACCGCCAGCGCTTCGTCCACCACATCTCCGCTGGCCGGCTCCACCACGTGCCCGTAGCAGAGTCGATATGGCTCCAGGGCGCCCTTTTTGGTTGATCTCCTGAAGACCTGGCGCAGTATCATCGCCGCCTCGGGGCCGCTCAAGCGAACGATGCCTATGCCTCCCTCGCCCATCGGCGTGGAGATGGCGGCGATGGTGTCTTTGTACACGGTTGGCCTCCCCTCCTGATGTCCCGGAGTTGAACTCCGGGACATCAGGAGGCCTCCTTCCTTAATTCTAGCAGGAAGCGGTGGCGCGTACAAGGTGTACCCGGCCCTCGGCATCCTGATGTCCTGTCATTGCAATCCTGATGTGCCGGAGTTTCCTGATGTGCCGGAGTTGAACTCCGGCACATCAAGAACCCGATTGCTGATGTCCCGGAGTTGAACTCCGGGACATCAGGAACCCGACTCTCAGCAGGCTTGACGACGATGTGGCGAATGCCTATAATCGCCTGAAGCGCAGGGGCGCCGTGGACCGAAACTGGAGGTACCGTAGTGAAGCTTTTAGAGGTGGCGAAGGGTGTCTACTGCCTGCTGGGGGGCTCCAACGTGGGGTTGATCGTCCAGGACCGGCGGGCGGTGGCCGTGGACACCGGCCTGGACAAAGATTCAGCCAGAGAGGTGACTCTAGCCCTGGGGAAGCTGGGCGCGCGATTGGAGGCGATGGTCATCACTCATGCCCACGCCGACCACTTCGGCGGCGCCTCCTACCTGGCTCGGCAGACCGGTGCCAGGGTCTACGCCTCTCCGTTGGAGGCGGCTACCGTGAGCAATCCCATCCTGGAGCCACTCTTCCTGTTCAGCGGCGCCGCGCCACCGGCGGAACTCAAGCACAAGTTCACCTTGGCCAAGGCCTGTGCCGTGGATGGCACGTTGAGCGTGGGGAACGCGGACTTAAATGGGCCATCGGTGGATGTGCTCCCGTTGTGGGGTCACGCCCCGGGGCAGATAGGGCTTGCCTATGGGGATACGCTATTCTGTGCCGATGCCTTCTTCCCGGCAGAGGTCCTGGACAAGTACAAGCTGCCATTCTGTTTCGACCTCGATGCTGCTTTGGAGACCCTGTCCGGGTTGGCGGCTCTACCCTATAGCCGGTTTGTTCCCGGCCACGGCCGGCCACCGCAGGATATTTCGGCCCTGATCTCGTTGAACCGGGAGGCCCTGGTGCGCGCCCGGGAGCTCATCCTGGGGTTTTTGCGCCAGCCCTGCCAGGCCCAGGAGCTTTTGCGCGACCTGGCCCGGGAGCTAGGGATCGAACTCCGTGACGTGCCTGGTTTCTATCTTTTGAACACCAGCGTTCACGCCTGCCTGTCTTCCCTATGTCGGCTCGGCCTGGTGAAACCGCACCTGGTTGATAACCAACTGATGTGGGAGAGGCTGGGGTAGTATTCATGGAGTGGTGCGGTTACGGTGGCCGATGACCCACGTCCCTAGAGATGCGGCCGAGAACCCCACGTGATGTCCCGGAGTTGAACTCCGGGACATCAGAGCTCGCAAAGATCTTTCCTTTATCTCTGCGCGCTCAGCGGGCTCTGCGGTAAAAACGGCTTTTCGGCTGCGCTTCTAGGAGCCTGCCAGCTTGGTTACCAGGCGCAGGAGCTCCAGGGGGCTGAAGGGCTTGATCAGGTAATGGTCGGCCCCCACGGCCAGACCGTGCTCCCGGTTGGACTGCTGGGCCCAGGCCGTGAGCATCACCACCTTGATGTGGTTCGTTTCCGGATCGCTTTTTAATTTTTCACAGACCTCAAAGCCGCTGGGGCCTGGCATGGCGACGTCTAGCAGCAGCATATCCGGGTGCTCCGCCCGGGCCAGGGCCAAAGCCTGGTTGCCGTCAGTGGCCTCCAGCACCTGGTATTCGTTTTCCCCCAGGGTGGCCCGCACCAATATGCGCAAAGATTGCTCGTCATCGGCGATGAGGATCTTCTTCATGTTACCTCTCCACAATCCCAATTGCCCGACCTCTGGGCTACGCCAGCATTTGTGCGATCATCTCCACGATCTGGCCCGGTGAGCGCTCCGATTTCTGTAACAACTGGGCCATGCGCTTGTTCAGGAACGCCTTCTCCTCGGGTACCAGGGTCTTGCCGGTGAGGATGATCACCGGGAGATTGAAGGTTTCCGGGCACAGGCGCAACTCCTCCAGGACGGCGAAGCCATCGAGCACGGGCATCATGAGATTGAGGATCATTAGGTCAGGCTGTTCCCCCTGGATGGCCTCCAACGCCTCTTTCCCATTGGCCGCCGTCCGGACCTGGTAGCCGTTCTCGGTCAAGGCCTCGGCCAACATCTGTCGGAGATCGGCGTCGTCGTCCACCACCAGGATGGTGTTAGGTCTCACCTTCATCTGGCGGTCGATGGCTGCTCTAAGGTCCTCTGGAGAGGTGGGCTTGGTCAGGAAGTCCGATGCTCCCAGGGTGATCGCCTTGGTCCGGTCTTCCAGGGCGGTGCAGATAATGACCGGTATCTCTTTAGTGGTCGGGTTGGCCTTCAGCCGCGCCAAGACGTCCCATCCGTCCAGCTTCCCGGGGAGCATGATATCCAGCAAGATGGCGGCCGGATTATTCCGCTGGGCCAGGGCCAACCCCTCCTCACCGGTGATGGCAATGTGGCTCTCATAGCCAGCCCGGGCTAGATGCTCTGCCAGCAACTGGGCAAAGCTGGCGTCGTCTTTCACGATCAGGACCTCACGGGTCTTGCTGGGCCTGGGCGCCAGGGCCGGGACGGCCGCCTTTTCCTCCGAGGCGGGCAAGGCGAAGTAGAAGGTGCTGCCTTCTCCCAGCTCGCTTTCGGCCCAGAT
>JBFMCB010000116.1:0-10152 GCA_040754915.1 Chloroflexota bacterium
ACCCCCAGGGCGATCTCCGCCGCTGGCTGGAGGGCAACTTCACCCTGATCGAGGACCAGGGGTTCCCGGGCCCCAGTTTCATCCGGGTCCAGGCCTACCGCACGCGTCAGGAGCCCCTGGTCTCCCCGCCGCCCACGGCATACCGGCTAGAGGAGACCAATCTGGGAAACCGGGTGAGCCTCGTCGGGCTCGATCTGACAGGCAGGCCCGCACCGGTGGATGCTCCCATCTATCTAACGCTGTACTGGCAGGCCCAGACTCAGCTCGCGCGCGAGTACCGGGCCTTCGTTGCCCTGGCCGACGACCAAGGGATGGCCTGGGCTCAGTGGGACGATGTGCCCGGGGGGACCCTGTACCCGACGGTCCGATGGCGGCCCGGGGAGGTCGTGCCCGACTACCGGCGCCTGTTTATCCCTCCAGGGACGCCCCCGGGACACTATCACCTGAGGGCCGGTTGGTACCCCGCCCCCGATGGGCCCAGGTTGGAGGCCCTGGACCGGCAGGGGAGAGCCAAGGGCACGGAATTGGAGCTGGGGATGGTGGAGCTACGAAGCGCTGCCTCCCCGCCGCGACCAGAGAAGATAGCCGTGCCGCACCGGTCCGGGGCGAACCTGGGAGACCGCTTCACTCTCCTGGGCTACGATCTGGGCAAGAGGCGCTATCAGCCCGGGGAGACGGTGAGCCTGACGGTGTTCTGGCAGGCCAGGCAAGAGGGCGCGGCGGACTACACCGCCTTCGTGCAGGTCCTGGACTCCAGCGGCAAACCCTGGGCGGCGGCGGACGTACCCCCCACCAGAGGCGACTACCCCACCAGTAAATGGGAGAAGGGTGAGGTGGTGAAAGGCCAGTACGGCCTGGTGATCGCCGGCGATGCGCCGGAGGGCCGGTATCGGCTGGTGGCTGGGCTGTACGACAACAAGGATCAGCGGCGGCTGCCGGTGATGAGGAACATTGGCTCGGGCGGCGACATAGTGGACCTGGGGAAGATCGTCGTCGCCGGTCGGGAGCACTCGTACGAGCTCAGCAAAATGCCGTTCCCTCTGGAGGCCACGTTAGGGGAGGAGATAGCGCTGCGAGGGTTCAGCCTGGACAAGATCTCGATGCGGCCGGGCGACATCTTGAACCTCCGGCTGCAGTGGCAGGCCCAGGGGGCGACGAAACTGCCCCACAAGGTCACCGCGCAGTTGCTGGACAAGGACAACCGCATCTGGGGCCAGCGGGACAGCGTGCCCGGGGACGGTGCCTGGCCCACCACCGGGTGGGTTCGGGGCGAGGTGCTGCTGGACGACTACCAGGTGGCGGTGAAAGACCAGACGCCGCCGGGCGAATACCGTCTGGTGGTTGCCATGTACGACGCTGCCTCTGGCCAGAGGTTACCAGTCACGGTGGAGGAGGAGCCGGGCCGGGCCCTGGATACGATGGTATTGCTGGCCACAGTGACGGTGGAGGGGAAGTGAAGATCTGATGTCCCGGAGTTCAACTCCGGGACATCAAGAGGGCGGCGAGTCTAGCCGCCCCTCAGGAATCTCCAGCGCACCCGCAAGAGCCCCTTGATGTCCTCCCAGGCGGTACTGACGATCCTCACCCGGCTGTCCAGGTCCTCGATCCACTCCACCGGCACCTCTTTGATCTTGTAGCCCCGGTGCTCGGCAAGGAGCAATAGCTCGCTGTCGAAGAACCAGGCCTGGTCCTCGATGATGGGCACGAGGTCCCGGGCCACCTCCCGGCAGAGGGCCTTGAAGCCGCACTGGGCGTCGGAGAAGCGGTTCCAGAAGAGGAGCTTGATCAGGAGATTGTAGGTGCGGGAGATGAACTCCCGCTTGAACTGGCGGGTGACCCGGGCCCCCTTCATCAGCCGGGAGCCGATGCCCACATGGTAGCCGCCACTCACCAGGGCCTCTACCATGGGCATGAAGGCGTTTAGATTGGTGGAGAGGTCCACGTCCATGTAGCCCAGGATGTCGGCGTCGCTCTCCAGCCAGGCCTTCCGCAGGGCTCGGCCCCGGCCCTTCTGGACAAGGCGGACATAGGCCACGTCGGCATAGCGCTGGGCCAGCCTCTGGGCCACCTCCTGGGTCTTGTCCACGGAGGCGTTGTCGGCCACCACGATGCGCCAGCGGTAGGGACAGTTAGCGCCCAGGTAGTCTCGTAGGGCCTGGACGCTTCTCTCCAACACTCGCTCCTCATTGTACACCGGAATGACCACGTCCACTTTGACCTGTTCCGGCTCCATGAACTCAGCTCCTCAACCGGCCATCCCCAGGTGTTCCCACAGGGCACGGGCCACGGCGAAGGGATCGCTAGCGATGACGCTGGCCGCGTAGAGCTCCATTGCTCCCATGTCGGCGGTCTTGTTATTGGGGTCGCCCCGGTCCACCGCCCGCACGAAGATCGGGAAGCCCTTCCAGTCCTCCTGAACTGCTCCCAGGGGTGGCATATATACGGCCAGATTGAAGCTCTGGACCCCCAGCCGTCTGGTGAGGTAGGAGAGAACGTTGTAGATCGCCTCCTTCAGCGCAGCATCCCAGCCCGGGCTCACCACCAGGAGCTCTTTCTCTTTGATGGGCGTCAGGTGGGCCAGGTAGCGCACCGAGCCCGATTGGAACCCCAGGCCCAGGGCGGCGTGGGCCCGGTACAGGTCTTCGAAGTAGTCTGCATCGTATTGGCTCCGGTAGTCCAGGGCTACCCGCCGCAGGTGTTCCACCTTGGCGTAGTGCATGTCCGCGGTCATGGTCATCTGGGCGTGACCGTGCAAGATAGAGGCGCCGCTCTTCCACAGGCAGTTCCACATAAAGAAAAAGTAGCGGGCCCGAGGGTCAGCGTCTTGGGCCCGCTGGCCCCAGGCCAGGGCGGTCTCCAGGTAGTCGGCCACCCCTTCCCGGGTGAAGGACAGGGGATCGTGCTCGTCGAAGACCACCACGCCGTGGAAGCCGTCGTATTTGGCGATGTTGCTGGCGGTGATGCTGTGCTGGCCCTTGATCCGGCCAAAGGAGTCCTCCGGGGTTCCCTCCAGGGGTTTGCAGAAGGGGTCGCCCACGTTCTCCATGATCGTCTTTTTCAGGTCGCCGGCATCTTTAGTCTCCATGGGGCGACGGGCCCGGAGCTCGTTGAAGAGCACCCCCTCGAAGGTGACCAGGTTGGTGACCTTGATGATCTTCTGTTGGCGTATCGCCTCCACCGAGCCGAAGAGCCTGGTGATCCAGGCGTCCATGCTCTGGGGCGGGTGAACTGTCCCCACGGTCGTACTGATGTGAAAAAGGCGCCGGAAAACGGCTCTGTCCTCTGGGGGCAGGGCCTCCACCAGATGAGGGAGCTCGGAAATAGATGGTTGAATGTTCATAACCCGACCCCATTGTTTATCATTGATCATAACCAGCCGCTATCCCCCGCTGGCGTGAAGCTCTCGGGCTTTCTGGTAAAGCTCGATGTAGCGGCGGGCCGAGGTGTTCCACGAGAAATTAGCGTTCATACCCCTCAACTGAAGCTCCGCCCAGACCTTCGGGTACTTGTAGGTCTCCAGGGCCCGGACCACGGCGGTGAAGAGGGCCCAGCGGTCGTAGCGCTGAAACGAGAAGCCATTGCCCTGGCCGGTCTGGGGGTCCCAGTCGGTCACAGTGTCCGCGAGCCCTCCGGTGGCCCGGACGATGGGGACGCTGCCGTAGCGCATGGCGATCATCTGTCCAAGACCACAAGGCTCAAAGCGAGACGGCATAAGGAACATGTCGCTCCCGGCATAGATCTTCTGGGCCAGGGCGGCGTTGAATGTCAAGAAAATGGCGCACCGGCCGGGGTAGTCCTGGACGACCTTGGTGAACATCTGGTGGTAATGGGGGTCGCCGGTGCCCAGGAGGACGAACTGCACCCGCAGGTCCATCAGGTGGTCCATGACCTCGCCCAGGATGTCAAATCCCTTCTGGTCGACCAGTCGGGAGATTATGCCGATCAACGGGACGCTGGGGTCTTCGTTCAGGTGGGCCTCTTTTTGCAAGGCCAGTTTGTTTTCCAAGCGCCGGCCCAGGGAGTCGGCGGAGAAGTTGGCGGCGATGTAGCTGTCGGTCGCGGGGTTCATGAGCTCCTCGTCGATGCCGTTCAATACGCCGAAGACCCGATCCCGGCGATCACGGAGGAGGGGATCCAGCTTCTCCCCATACTCCGGTGTCATTATCTCCTGGGCGTAGCGTTCGCTCACAGTGTTGACCACGTCGGCGAACCGGATGCCACGCGCCATCAGGTCCACCACGTGGTCCAAATCGGCCATCCCAGGGTGGACCAGGAAGCCGTATTCGTCGATGCCGGCCACCTCCAGGATGCGGCGGCCGAAGATCCCCTGGTATTGCAGGTTATGGATGGTGAACACCGAGGCGGTCTGGTCCCAAAAGGGGTCCTGTCGGTAGATGGTCTCCAGCCAGTTGGGGACGATGCCGGTATGCCAGTCGTGGCAGTGGATCACGTCGGGCTGCCAGTCCAAGAGCTTCAGCATTTCCAGGGCAGCCCGGGCGAAGAAGACGAAGCGCTCTCCGTCGTCTGGGTAGCCGTAGATGCCCTCGCGGTTGAAGTATTTTTCGCTGTCCACCAGGTACACCGGGACACTGGAGCCAATGGACGATTCTTTCGCCGAGGCCATCTCGTAACGGTTATCCATGGGCACGGGGTAGAGGTCCAGGAGTTTGGCCAGGCCAAACCGGCCATCGTCGATGCGCCCGTACTTCGGAATGGCGATGCGCACGTCCAGGCCCAGCTCTTTTAGCGCCTTGGGCAAGGCGCCGCCCACGTCGGCCAGCCCTCCGGTCTTGGCGAAGGGCACGGCCTCGGCGATGAGGAAAAGGACCTTCATTGGCTTATCGGTCATGAGCGAGAACTCCTTGTTTGTGAGTCTAGGAACCGCCTCGAGCCGAGCGCCCGGCGATCCTGGTGGTCTCGGCACCGGGCACGGGCACCTGGTTCAGGATCTCGGCCAGTATCGCCCGGGAGCTCACGTTCTTAAGTCGGGCAGCGGGGCTCACGATGACCCGGTGGGCCAGGACCGGCAGGGCCAGGGCCTTGATGTCATCGGGGAGCACATAGTCGCGGCCCTCCAAAGCAGCCCGGGCCTGGCCGGTGCGATACAAGCCCAGGGAGCCCCGGGGGCTGGCACCCAGGTATATCTCCTCGTGGTTCCGGGTGGCCTCCACCACCGTCACGATGTACTCTTTAACCGGAGGGCTCACGTGCACTCGTTTGATGGCCTCCTGCATGGCCAGGAGGTCCTCTATGCTCACCACCTGGCTCAAGGTCTCGATGGGGTGCGAGAACTGTTGCTGGTCCATGATGGTGATCTCGCTGGACTTGCCAGGGTAGCCCAGGGTAATGCGCATGAGAAAGCGATCGAGCTGGGCCTCCGGCAGGGGAAAGGTGCCCTCGTATTCGATGGGGTTCTGGGTGGCCAGGACCAGGAACGGATTGGGCATGCGGTGGGTGACGCCGTCCACGGTCAGTTGGCGTTCCTCCATGCACTCCAGGAGGGCCGACTGGGTCTTGGGCGTGGCGCGGTTGATCTCATCGGCCAGGACGATCTGGGCCAGCACCGGGCCCGGGCGAAACTCGAACTCCTGGGTCTTCTGGTTGAAGATGGAGGTGCCGGTGACGTCAGAGGGGAGAAGGTCTGGGGTGAACTGGATACGCTTGAAGGTGCAGCCAATGGAGCGGGCCAGGGCCTTGGCCAACATGGTCTTGCCTACGCCGGGGACGTCCTCGATGAGGGCGTGGCCCCGGCAGAGAAGCGAGACGAGAGCCAGGGTGACCTCCTGGTGCTTGCCGACGATGACCTTCTCCACGTTGCCGGTCACCAGCTCGGCCATGTTCCTTATATCGATCATCGGAGTACTCCCAGTGGGATGCTCACTGGATGTCAAAAACTCGTGCCATTATAGCTTAACTATCGGTCAAGCGCAAGATTGTTTATTAGTAGAGAAGGCTTGGTGCCCGACGCGCTCCCAGGCCTGGCGCACCGCCGCCTCCTGGCTATCGTTCACGGAGAAGGCCCCGTACCGCACCCTGACGTAGGCCTCGGTGATCAACCCGATTTCCGCGGAGCTATCGGGCAAGGCCCCTGATATCGTCTGCGCGTATTCGTAGGGCGTCTGGGGAAGCTGCCGGGGATGCCCCCGCGCCGCGCCTAGAGCCAGGAGCTTGACATAAATCTGTCGAACGGAGAGCGCCAGGCGATATTCGGCGGTGCCGGGGTCAGGGTAGAGTGCCCTGGGCACGGCGACTTGGCACCTCTTGCCCTTGAGTCGGCCCAGGAGCCTGCCCCACCAGGCGGCTAGGTCGGCAAGGAAGAGCGACATGCCGCCCAGAGATTCCCTTATCCCCTCTGTCTCTTCCACCGGCCGCCTCCTGGACCGCCGGAAAGACCGGGCCAGGAGGCCCAGGACGAGGGCGGCCAGGAGGGCAAAGAGGATCCAACTCAGGGCGTGGACCAGCAAGGTGTTTTCGGCGAGAGGGGGCAGGGTCTCCTGGATTCTCTCCTGGAGTTGTGGCGGCGGTGTTGGCAGGGTCTCGGCCATGAAACGAGAACGGAGGTGCCGGAGAATGTAGACCAGGAGTTCGGCCAGGAGGCCCAGGGGGACGAGCAACAAAAAGAGCACCCGGCCCAGGTAGTGTCCAGCCAGACCCAGGCCGGCCCAGAGCCAGCTCGCTGCCTCTCCCAGACCCAGGGAGGCCAATAGTGCGCTGGAGAAGAGCACCAGGAGGGTGAACGCCACCAGGATACCCAACCAATGCTGTCCCGGGAAGGGTTTCGCCCCTCGGGCGATGGCCTGGAGCCGCGCTGTGGCCACGGCTAGAAGGCTAACAGAGAAAAAACCGTAGATCAACCCCACCGTCGGCCGGGTCAGGGAGCGGTAGAAAACGGGGGAAAGGCAGGCCAACGCCAATGCAGCTAGCCCCACCTGAAACCGAAAATAGACCGTGCCTGGAGAGGGTCTTTCCCGGCTCAGGCGCAACCCCCGCCACCACAGGTAGAGCCCGGCGGACACGACGGAGGCGTAGGCCTCCGGCCAGGCGAAGGGCCTGGCGGCGTCGGCGAAGGCCCGGCCCAGCCAGTCCAGATTCCACCAGGGGTAGCCATCGTACACGCCGGCCTTCAGCATGACCAGCACCGTGAGGCCGGCCAGGTAGAGAATCAGGAGACGGCTCCGGGTCAGGTCTAATCGCAACTGGTTTACCAGGCGGGAGAGCCAGTGGGCAGAGAGGATCACCGCCAGGAGCGCCCAGGGCGAGCGCACCAGCCTCAGGCCCGGGTCTGGCCGAGAGACCAACCCCAGGAGAGCGGATAGCCAGAGGGCCTCCATGCCGGCCAAGAGCACGTATAGGTATTCCTGATGCCAGTTTAGTCTGGGCATTTGAGGTCGTAGTGTACGATGTTCCTCAAGACCCCGGGCGGGAACGCGCCACCGCCGACGCTTACCAGTACCACCCGGCGCCCGGCCTCCCGCAGGTGCACCAGGGCAGTCAGGAGACCTTCGTCGGCCACGCCGCTGACCACCACCAGGGTGGCCCCCCAGGGCAGCCGGCTCGCCTCTGAATCCAGGAAGGAGCCCATGTCGGCGATGGGAAAAGGCGTGATCTTGGCCAGGGCCTCCAGGATGGCGGTCAACTGCCCGGGGCTACGGCCGGGCAGGACCCGGATGGGCTGGTCGGACTCCGGCAGGCTGCCGTTGGCCAGGAGGCCCACGCTGTAGCGCTCCCGCAGGCCGTAGTCGGCCAGGGAGGCGGCCACGGAGATGGTGCCCTCCAGGAGAACGGGGTCCACGCCCTGCCAGTATTCCCGCATGGTGGCAATGTTCAGGCAGATCACCAGGTGCAGGATGGAGGTTGGCTCGTACACCCGGACCTGGAGCGCTTGCCGGCGGGCCGTGGCCTTCCAATGGATGCGCTTGAAGGCGTCCTCCCGCTGGTAATCCCTGATCCCAATGGTGCGGCTGGGGTCCTCGAAAATGCGTTGGAGGGACTTGATCCCCCCAAAGGGCTGCTTGGAAGGCAGCCCTAATTTCTCCAGTGGGACCAGGCGGGGATAAACGATGAGGTGGTCGTTTTGCTCCCATCGGGATTCGGTCTCGAAGAAGCCAAAGACGTCGCCGGAACGCAGGGTCAGGGGGCCGAAGGTGTAATAGCCGCGCTCTTTGGCCATAAGCCGGTAGTGCCAGCTAACCCGCTCGTACCAGCGTAGATCGACCAGGTGGGAAAGGGTGCCCAGGGTGGGCACCGACGATACGCCGTATTGGCCTTTAAGGGGAGGCAGCTTCAATGGCACGGTGTCCGTCAGCTCCAGCCAGGGCAGGGGGAGGGGCTTTCGGTTGAGCACGCGGAGGGTCAGATCGATGGTCTCGCCGGGAAAGACCCGGGTCTCGGCGAATTGCCTTTGATACTGTAGCCCCACCAGAGCGTAGTGGTTCCAGAGCCCGGCCAGGCTCAGGGATGCTATAACCAGGGTGGCCAGGAGCACCAGGGGAGGTTCCCTTAGGAGCAGGCCGGCCAGGAGGATAATAAGGCCAGGGTAAAACCATTGTCTCCTGAACATCTAGCCGCAGCTTCGCCTCAAGCTCTCTACTAGTGAAGCTATGCCTCAAACCGACGAGACGAACTCACCACAGAGAACGCCGAGAGCGCAGAGATTTTCATTTATTCTCTGCGTCCTCTGCGTGCTCGGCGGTGAAAAAAAATCCTGCCTCATTCGTTAAGAATTCACCCCTATGAAGGTGCCTAGCGAAAGAACTCCTCCTCCACCGGCACTGGGATACTGGACAACACCTCGGCCAGGATCTGTTCCCGAGAGCGGCCCCGGAGCCGGGACTGAGGGTTGAGGATCAGACGGTGGGCCAGGGCGAAGGGAGCCAGGCACTTGGCGTCATCGGGGATTACGTAGTCGCGACCGCGCAGGGCGGCCAGGGCCTGGGAGGCGTGGTAGAGGGCCAGGCTGCCCCGGGGGCTGGCCCCCAGTTCGATGGCCTCATGGGAACGGGTGGCCCGGACCACCTGCACCACATACTGCCGCACCGAATCCTCCACCCGGACCTGGCGGACCTGGGACTGCATCCAGGCCAGCTCACTGGACGCCACCACCGGCTCCAGGCTGGCCAGGGGATCCGCCTGCTCGAAGCGCTGGATGATCTCCTCCTCTTCGCTTTCTCCGGGGTAGCCCAGCTTGATCTTCAAGAGGAAGCGGTCGATCTGGGCCTCGGGCAGCGGGAAGGTCCCCTCCAGCTCGATGGGGTTCTGGGTGGCCAGGACCAGGAAGGGCCGGGGCAGGAGCATGGTCTCGCCATCTACGGTGATCTGGCGCTCCTGCATGGCCTCCAGGAGCGCGGACTGGGTGCGGGGGGTGGCTCGGTTGATCTCGTCGGCCAGGACCACCTGGGACATGATGGGCCCGGGGCGGAACTCGAACTCCTGGGTCTTCTGGTTGAAGAAGGATATGCCGGTGACGTCAGAGGGCAAAAGGTCCGGGGTGAACTGAATGCGGCGAAAGGTGCACCCCAGGGATCGGGCGATGGCCTTGGCCAGAGTGGTCTTGCCAATGCCCGGCACGTCCTCGATGAGCAGGTGGCCTTCGCACAGGAGGGCCACCAGGGCCAGTTCCACCACCTGGCCCTTCCCCACGATGACCTTCTCGATGTTGGCCTTGACCTTGTCGGTGGTCTCCTTGATCATTCCAGCTCCTGGTAGGATAGTTCGCTGATGGCTGATAGCAAATGGCAGTCCGCCATTGGCCACGGAGGTGAATGCTCTGGCCCGTAGAAATGTGGCCGAGAACCCCACCGCAGAGAGCGCAGAGTTCGCGGAGATCTTTGCTTTTTCTCTGCGCTCTCAGCGGGCTCTGCGGTAAAAACGGCTTTTCGGCTGCGCTTCTAGTTTAGCACATTTGCCCGGTTATGGCTAGCGCAGAAGGACCGCCTCTCAGGACGATTGCCAGGTCAGGTTTGTACCAGGGCATTAGAATATTGCTCTAAAAGGGACGGGGAGTGGTATAATTTATAGTGGAGGATGGCTTTGGTGCATAAATCGAAATGAACGAGAGGTTGCCCATCGCATGAGCGAGTTTCAAGCGACTTTATAGCTTTCAGGCATGCCCAGATGGGTCATCAGATTGAGCGCCCGGCAACGAATTCCGGC
>JBFMCB010000117.1:0-10093 GCA_040754915.1 Chloroflexota bacterium
AACCGCTGACTCAAGAAAGGAGGGAAGATGATCACCCAGATCGTATACCTAACAATTCTGGTCCGGGATCAGGATGAGGCTCTCCGCTTCTATACCGAGAAACTCGGGATGGAGAAGCGGGAAGAAGATACTTCAATACCAGGTTCCCGCTGGCTGACTGTTGCACCCAAAGGCCTAAAGGGCATGGAATTTGCCCTCCAAAAGGCTGATGAAGTAGAATTGGAACGCGTTGGCAATCAGACCGGCCAGCATTTCTTGTGTGTCCTGCGCACAGATAACTGCCGTGAAGAGCACGAGACCTTGCAGTCTCGCGGGGTGAGGTTCTTGCGGCCTCCAGAGGAACGACCGTACGGTGTGGTAGCTACCTTTGAAGACCTTTACGGCAATCTATTTGATTTGTGGGAGCCGCGTCAGGCTTAAGAAGGCACTCTGCGACCTTCGGCCAACTCCCGACTGCCGGCTATGCCGCGCGCAGTGCGTTCAGGCGTTTGTCTCGTCCCGACGGTTGACCTGTCCCCAAGTCAGGCGCGCGGGCAGGCTTTGCCGTTAACCGAAATTCGTCCGCCCCTTTTCCTCAAAAGGAGGACGGAATGGGGGAGCAACGAGTTCCTAGTTCACTGGGAGATAAACTTCGCGGCCTGTTGATTCAACCCAACCAAACGATGGCTACCCTGGCGCCCAACTTGGGCGAAGGTGTTCTGGTCGTGGTGGGGCTCATTGCGACAGCCGGGATCAGAGCAGCGCTGGAAGTTGCCTACGCCACAGGAGTAGGCAACGCCGGGTTAGCTATCGCTGGCGCTGCGATCGGCATCACCATGGCCTGGGTGGGCCTGATCGCTCTTCTGCACCTTATCGCCCGCGCGCTGGGTGGGGCTGGCAGTTATCGTATTTTGCTGGCCTTGATGGGCTACGCTGCTATACCTATGATCGTGACCGCTCTGGCTTCCATGGTCATCTATATCATCTCGCCGGTGCTGATGCCGAACTTGGGTGGCGCCGGATGGGGTCCGCTTCACACCCTCATCGGGTGGACCGGCATGGCCTGGGGCTGGCCGGGGCTACTGAGCTATTATGCCTTACGGCATGGTGAGCGGCTGTCCAGCGGCAAGGCCGGGGGCACTGTCGTGTTGGCCTATGTCTTATTGCTGCTTGGGTGGTTCCTGCCTGTGCTTGTGCCAGATTTGTTTGGATAAGAAAGTGACAAATCATATAGCAGCAAATGAGACGACCCATAACCAAAGTCTGATAGCCAGAAAACCGGTGCAAATTGCGCGAGGGTTTTCAAAAGGTACCACCATGCGTAAGACAAAGCCAGCGACGGATTACCCTCCCGAGGAAGGTCGTTATCTGCGCGGCAATGATTTTTCTTCCGTTGCCGTCGTCGTGACGTTGAACGGGGACTATGAGCATATTCCGCCTATTGTGGAAAGCTTGGTCCGTGCCGCGGTTGAAAATGGGGCCGCCTTGGCCGGCACGCTGCAAACGGCCAACGTGGGCATCGAAAAAATTGTCGCCAACGTGGTGGCTAACCCCAACATCCGCTATCTGCTCGTCTGCGGAAACGAAGTCAAGGGCCATCTGGCGGGCGAGGCCCTGTGCGCGTTGTTAGAGCAAGGAATTGACCAAAGACGCGTGATCGTGGGAACGCGGGCGCCAACGGCCTACCTTTTCAATATCCCTGTCACGGCCATCGACCGGTTTCGAAAACAACTGACGTTAATGGATCTGCGCGAGGAAACCGATCCTGGAGTCGTGGGAGAGGCGGTTCGCGCTTGCTATCAAGAGCACCCGACTCCCTTCAACCGATATTCGCTTTATGATCCAGGGGCTTACCCCGAACCACCTATCAGCACAAAGATAACGTGGCGAATCACGCGGCCCGAAGAAGTGGAGGAGTGGGAGATCGAGGGGATTCTCGAACAGATAGAAGGAGAAGAGCGAAAATGAGCGCGGAAGTTTTCGAGAACCAACTGCGTGGATACAACGCCGTCTTGGGAGCGTTGGGGGCCCTGGCCCAAGACATCTGTGTGGATTGCCTGATGATCAAGGGAGCCAAGGTCAGGCTGGGCAAGGGGCTGAAAAAATTAGAGACAGACATTGCTGGCACGGCCCTATCCGCGGACAAGAAAAGAGAGTTGACGACGCAGGTGCAACGTTTCGTGGCGGTGGCAGAAGCTCTTTCGCAAGCGGCGGAATACACCTGAAAGAAGACCGCCGAGCGGTGCCTTCTGGGAGAAGGCTGTTTCGTGACTGGAGCTTTCCGTCTCATGGAGGAAATCCCGGCGCAGCCCGCTGTTGGCCCTTGTCGGTGAGGCATTACCAGCGGCTGACGACTAAACTTCTACGTAGTTTTCTCTGGCTAAGCCGGTGACTTAGGATAACGCGATTGGCTTGCTACCCATTTCAAGAGGGACAGGAGCCCAACCGCGTTGGGCACATTACTTGATTAATGCCAGGAGGGGCAACAACTTACTATGCTGAGCAAGGATGTACGTGCCCAGAAGGAAAGGTCAGCCCGCAAAGCAAGGGAAAGCCGCTGCCTCCGTGATGGGGGACGCTGCGCGGAACACCCTTGATCAAACCATAAAGAAGGTTGTGTTGAAAAATGTTAATAGTATCAGAGACGTGGAAGAGTGCCTATCCCGGAGCAGCAGTGGGAATTCTGGTGATGCACAACGTTGCCAACCCAGAACGTAACGCCGCGCTGGACCGACATCGAGAGGAATTGGAGGATCAGCTCCGAACCCGTTTTGCCGACCGCAACGCGCTCTCGACCCTTAAACCGATCCAAGCCTACAACGCTTACTTCAAGCGTTACAAGAAGACCTATCCGGTCCAACTTCAACTGGAGTCCGTCGCCCTTGAGGGCAAGCCCATTCCTCGCGTCGCGGCGTTGGTTGAAACGATGTTTATGGCCGAACTCGAGAATCTGCTCTTGACGGCTGGCCATGACCTGGAAGCCATCCAGATGCCGGTAAGGCTGGATGTGGCCAAGGGCACTGAGCAATACATCCGGCTCAACGGGCAGGAACAAAGGCTGAAAGCTGGCGACATGATGATGGCCGATGCTCAAGGGGTCATCTCCAGCGTGATCTACGGCCCCGACCATCGTACACGCATCACCCCTGTCACTCGACACGTTTTCTTTGCGGTCTACGCACCCCCAGGTATTGGGGAACAGGCAGTGTATCAGCACTTACAGGACATTCAGGCCAATGTCAGGCTGGTTGCACCAGAAGCTCAGGTGGGTTTGCTGAAAGTGTACGGCACCGATTTAGCTGGATAGCGTGGGGCAGTTCCTGTGCACCATGCGGGCTTTGAACATCCGGCCGGGCGAATGCGGACTTGACCTGGCCTGTGGTAAGGGGGTAAACTTTAACCGTATCATGACGGAGTCAGGCGCCAGTGGCCTGCTATTGGGGTTAGATTATTCGCCTGGAATAATGATATACTCACCGAGAGGAGGCTATACCCAATGCCCAAGATAAGCGTCATCGGTGTCGGAGGTGTAGGGGCGACATTGGCGTACACCTTACAGATCTCAGGGCTGGCGACGGAGATCGTCCTGGTCGATAGCAACCGCCAGACGGCCCTGGGAAACGCGATGGATATGAACCATGGGCTGTTTTTCACGCCGCCAGCCAAAATCCGCGCCGGAGACTTCCCCGATTGTGCTGGGTCGGATCTGATTGTCATCACCGCCGGCGCGAGACAGAAGCCAGACGAGACCCGCTTGGAGCTTACAAACCGCAACGCGGCCATATGCACATCGATCGTCCGAGAACTTGAGCCACATATCGGGGAAGCGAAGATACTGATGATCTCCAACCCGGTTGATGTGATGACCCATGTCGTGCTGGAAGCCTCAAAACTGCCCTCAAATAGGGTCTTTGGCTCGGGGACAGTGCTCGATTCAGCGAGGTTCCGCTACGAACTCAGTCATAGGTGCGGAGTAGATGCCAGGAACGTCCACGCCTATGTCATCGGAGAGCACGGCGACAGCGAGGTGTTCTTGTGGAGCCAGGTGCATATCGGGGTGATGCCCCTGGAGGTCTGCTGCCAGGAATGCGACCGAGGATGTATCCCAGACGAAAGGAGGGAGATCCAGGAGAGGGTCAGGAAATCAGCCTATCACATAATCGAGGCGAAAGGATACACTAACTACGGTGTGAGCCTTGCTGTGCGGAGGATAATCGAGGCCATTCTAAGGAATGAACGAAGCCTCTTGACGGTCTCAACTCTACTGCACGGGGAATATGGATTGGAGAACGTCTGCATCAGCGTTCCTTGCCTGGTCGGTTCGAACGGGATCGAACGTGTCATGGAAACACCTCTGGCGGATGATGATAGAGACGGGCTGATGAACTCAGCGCAGGTGCTCAAATCTGCCATCCTTGCTCTAAAATAGGATGTCACCGTCAATGGCTACGGTGCGGATGTACGCCTTACTAAGGGAGATGATCCCATGAACGAGACAATCGAGTGGCTGCTGGAAAAAGACAATCCCTCGGTACGGTATTTCACGCTGAGGCATTTGCTCGAACGGCCGGAGGACGACCAGGAAGCTCAAGCCACGCGGCAGGCGATCATGCAGAGTGAGCCGGTGAAAAGCATCCTCGCCGCGCAAGACGCCGAGGGCTATTGGGTCAAGCCAGGGCCGGGGTATACGCCAAAGTATCAATCCACGGTCTGGCAGATTCTGTTCCTGGCCGAGCTGGGCGCGGACGGACGCGACCAGCAGGTGCGGCAGGGCTGCGAGTACCTGCTGGAACACGCGCAGGCCATTCACGCCGGGCTGTCGGCGATGGCCAACGCCACGCCGAGCGGAGCGATACATTGCCTTAACGGAAATCTGATCTGGGCGCTGACCACGCTTGGCTACGTTGACGATGAGCGTGTTAGTCGCGCGGTGGAGTGGCTGGCGGGCGCGATCACCGGCGACGACTTCGAGTGGTGGTACGCCATCGTGCCAGGGCCAGGGTTCAAGTGCGGGGCGAACGGCGGCAAGCCGTGTGCCTGGGGTGCGGTAAAGTCACTGCGCGCGCTGGCCGGTCTGCCGTCGGAGCGGAGGTCGGAGCGAGTGAAGAAGGCCACCGCCATGGCCACCGACTTTTTGCTCAGTCATGACCTGGCAAAGGCGGACTATCCATACACCGAGCGAGTAAGCGGCGAGTGGTTCAAGTTTGGCTTTCCACTCTCGTACACCTCGGACGTGCTGGAGGCCTTGTTCGCCCTGGGTGAGGCGGGCTACGGGCGCGACCCACGCCTGAATAACGCGATTGAGTTGGTGCTCTCGAAGCGCGAAGCCGACGGACGCTGGGCGATGAAGCACAGCCTCAATGGGAAGATGTGGGCCGACATCGAAGTGAAGGGGAAAGCGAGCAAGTGGGTGACGCTGAGGGCGCTGAGGGCGACTGGCGTCGCCTGGCCAGTGACCGGTTGCAGGTCGCGCAACTCGTCGCGGGAGAGCTGCATAAGTGGCATACAGGACTAAAGCGTGCGAGAGGAGGACAGGACCATGTCCAGCGTTCGAATTGGCGAAGTGACGCACTTCTTCAACCGGATCGGTGTGGCGGTGCTTGCTCTTACCGACACGATTCGCGTGGGGGATACCGTGCACATCCTCGGCCGTTCGACCGACTTCCGACAAGAGGTCAAGTCGTTACAGATCGAGCATCAGCCGGTGAGCGAGGTCGGGCCGGGGCAGGAGGTGGCGCTGAAAGTCGAACGCCGCGTGCACCCGCGCGACGCGGTGTTCAAGGTTACCGGCGAGGGGTGAGGGCGCGAATCGTTCACCCTTCCGCCGGTTTGAGTGTTCATCAGCGCAAGAATCGCATCTTCCATCGCGCCGCTGTTTGCAAAGCACCGTCAATCACAACCTGCGAGAGGATGGGTGAACGCCTGCCCCCAATGAAATGAACACCTCTCAAGAAGGCGAAGCACGCGCCTTGAAACTCACGCTGGCGGTCTATCTCCTCGTCTTTGCCTTGAAGCTGGCGGTTTACTTTGTGACCGGTGTGATGGCCCTGCTGGCCGAAGCGCCGCACACCCTGAGCTGCTCGCGTGCGACAAGGGCCACTGCCTCTTCCCCATCACTGGCTTCGGCGACCACGCAGATTTCCGCGTCTTCTTCCAGAAACTCGCGTAGGCCTTTGCGCACGACGGCGTGATCGTCGGCGAGAACGACGCGGACTGTGCAATCTGTGCTATGAGCCTCCGCTCTTCCTACCTGGTCGGGCCACAATCAACTTGACCATCTGCATCGGGCCCAAATGTTCGATGCTCTCGATCTCCAATCCCGCGCGCTTGACGTTCTCGACCGTGCGGCGGTTGATGTTTTCGCCCCACACGCACACGATGAGCGGATTCAGCAAATCCATCAGGCGCCCGATGATCGGACGGTCAATCCGAACGTGTTCGAGTAAGAGAATCCGTCCGTCTGGTTTCACCACGCGATTCAACTCGCGCAAACCGCGAATCGGATCGGGTACCGAGCAGAAGACGAATGTCGCCGCGGCGGTATCGAAAGAATTGTCGGGGAACTCGAGTGCCTGCACATCCCCTTCCCGCAGGTCAATCGGCGTATCCAGTTGACGAGCGCGTTCCCGCGCACGATCCAGCATCCGATCCGCGAGTTCGATCCCGGTCACGCTCGCGCCGCGCCGGTGATACGGGAAATTCTTGCCCGTGCCGACGCCGACTTCGAGGATGTTCCCGCGCGCATGACTCCACAGCTTTTCGCGCCATAGCTTAAAGCTGCGTTCGGACGCAGTTTCAATCAAATCGTAAAAGCGCGCGATCCGATTATAGCGCGCTTTCGTTTGTGCTGTTGCCTTCAAATCAATCCCGTTATTCATTCTTCTCCCCTTGAATCATATCACGCTCGTGCCGCGCGTGCAAATGCAGGCTGTTTGACTTTTCAGATCGCTGTGCTATACTTTTCCGGAGACACAATTGCCAAGTCCGCACGTCGATGTGCAGAGATGCAAAGGCGGAAGGACAAGCTAGCAAACTCTGGGCGAAAGGCAAAGCACCTACTGTTTGACGCGCGTGCGCGTCGGCGTTAGGTGCTTTTTTGTTCGACCATTCGAAGCGCACACATGTACCATTACCCCTGCAGGAACAAAAGGTTCGCCAATTAAGAGGGCACGCTCCATTGAGCCCTTTCCGGAGGCCCTATAAACGAAAAGGAGGTCCAGAAATGATCAGCCATCGCTATCAGGAACGCCTGGGAGGATGCGGCCGCCTGATGAAAGCAGCAGGGCTTGATGTCTTGCTGCTCACCAAGCCCGCCAACATGTTCTACCTCACCGGTGATGGACGTCTATGCGCCTACGCCATGATCATCCAGGAGGGGAAGGTCGCCCTGGGCGTGCCCATGACCGACGTGGAGGACGTCAGGCAACTCGCCCACTTCGACCACGTCGTCGGCTTTGAGGACGAGGTGGGCATGATCCACTCCATCGCCCATTACTTCGAGCATTTTGGCATTCGAGAGGGTGTGGTGGGGCTGGAGTACACCTTCCTCACCCAGTCCATGATGGGCATGGTCACCCATCCCCACGCCAAGCCGGAGGGTGTCACGGTCAAGGACTGCACCCACATCATGTCCGAGCTGCGCATGGTCAAGGACGCCGAGGAGATCGAGCGTATCCATGCAGCGGCGAAGGTTGCCGACGTTGGGATGAAAGCGGCAGCGGAGGCGGTGAAGCCAGGCATCACCGAAAGCCAGGTGGCCGCCGCGGCCGAGTACGCCATGCGACAGGCCGGCGCCGAAGGGTTCTGGCGCACCTACGTTTCCTCTGGCCCGCGCACGAACATCGCCCACGGATTGCCTACGCTGCGCAAGCTGCAAGCAGGCGATTTGGTGATGATCGACATCCATCCCATCGTCAACGGCTACAGCGCGGACATGTGCCGCACCGTGGGCGTGGGCAAACCGACAACGGAGCAGCAGGCCGCCTACGACCTGTACCTGAAGGCCCAGCAGGCCACCATCGCCAAGGCCAAGGCGGGGGTCGGGATGGTCGAGCTGGAGCAGACCCTGCATGGCGTGCTCAAAGAGGCAGGACACGGCGAGCACGTCTTCGGGCCGCCTATCCACGGCGTGGGCATCGAGTTCGAAGAAGCGCCTTTGCCGCCGGGCCACGCCTTCTTCCACGGCGAGAAGGCCCCGCCGCCGCTGGAGGCCAACGTGGTCATCTCCGTGGGGAACTGCGGGCTGTACACTGGCCCCTGGGGCGTGCGGGTGGAGGACACGGTGGTGGTCGGCCCAGAGGGACCCATGGTCCTGACCGGCTATCCTCGACGGCTGGAGAGGTGAGGCGCAAAGGGCAAAAGGCCAATCGTATTGGCCGTCATGAGCCCTGTTGACCTGGCAACGCCCAACGCAGTTGGGCTTTTACCCCTATCCACGTTCCCTGGCACTCGAAGTGAGGAGGCGATCTGCCGGCCAGGTCGCTCGCCGGGGCCTGAGTATCTAGCGGAGACCGAGCGCCTGGCCCGTTCAGTGGAAAAGGAAAAGGGGACAGGCTACTTTTTCATCCCCTCCTGGCAGTTGTCACGACCGGACTTGCACCGGCAAGTAGACGATGACTTTCAGGGCACACCAACCGCTGGTCAGGTGGCGACGCTTGGTGCGCTAATACTACAACATCACTTTAGTCATTCCGAGCGAAGCGACGTATTTCGAGCAGGCTATGCCTGCTCAGAATCTCGTTTCTCGATGGCAAATGGTAGGGTAACCGCGGGAGATTCTTCGTTCCCTTCGGTCGCTCAGAATGACATTCCGGCCAAACGCGGTTGTTATATTAAGAGACTACAGTTCTGAGCAACTCCTCGTAGTGGTTCACAATCAGGGAGATATGGCCCTCCTGTGGGAAGAACTCAGCGCGGCAGTCCGGGATGGCTCTAGCTATATATCGGCCCATGTTGATCGGACACATGGTATCCATTTCGCCATGCCACAAATATACCGGTATGCGGATGTCCTCCAGCCGGAATCCCCACGGGCGAACGAAGAGGACGTATTCCCAAGCAGTGCCACGCGCCCCCTGTTGAAACGCCCCATTCATCATTTTGATGAGCGTTTCTTTTACGTCGGCCTGAGCCATAGCCGTTTTGTCCGGCTCAAGTGCTTCGGCAACCAATTGGGCGATGACCTTATCAGGGTTTTTGCGCGATTCACGGGCCATGTACCAGAAGATAGGCCGTAGCAGCCAAGGAGCCTTACGGGCGAGATCAAACGCCTGCCGGTCCGTCTTACCCATGCCATCGAAGGCACCCGGCGCATCGAGTGGGCTCACGCCACTGATAATTCCTGCCGCGCTCAGCCGTTGAGGAATTTTGTATGCGCAGGCAGCCACGTACGGTCCACCACCTGACAATCCCATCACGGCGAAGCGGTCGAGGTTGAGCGCGTCTGCCAACTCGTTGACATCATCTGGCCAGTCACCGATGGTGCGACCGGGTTTGAAGTCCGAAAGCCCAAAACCAGGGCGCTCGACCACGATGATGCGGGCATGGAGCCGGGTGGCTATCTCGCCTACGACGGGACGGGAGCCCTCAAAACGGGAACTGGGCGTGCCGTGAAAGTGCAAGACCGGCTTGCCGCTGAGATCGCCATATTCGGCGTATCCTAGGGAACGTCCATCGCGCAGTTTGATTTGATTGTCGATTTTGACTGACATGGTTGCCTCCTTATGGTAAGTCGAGCACCACCTTTGCTCTTGATATGCATGAGGCGTGTGAGGTCCAGAGTCATATTTCCAAGCTGCCCATGGAGCGGGTTTTCTATTCATCCTTCGTAGGCTTTCTCCTTCAATTGGCCAGCCAAGGGACAGTAGCAACAGCCGCCCAACCCGATTTTCAACTGCAACCGCGTGTCCGCGAACATGGGATTTCTCCCAATTAAAAACACCTGCCGCTCGCGCGCAAGCGCGTTAAACAACAGGTGTTTTGACCTTTCGGGTAAGATCGGCTTTGGTGCATGAAACTATGCAAAAGTGGCGTGGATCGGGTAATCTTGTGGTATGTCAAAGACAACAAGGTCTACTCGTCCACGCCGGAAATCAGTATATCATGTTCGGAACTG
>JBFMCB010000118.1:0-10016 GCA_040754915.1 Chloroflexota bacterium
CTACGACGGGGGTGGCCGTAGGCGGGGGCGGGGTAGGGGTTGGCCCGCAGGCGGTGAAGGCCACGGAGAGAATGGCGAGTGCCGCCAATAGAGCCCAAAGTCTTCTAGCTTTCAACATCTTCTCAGCTCCTTTCTGGATTTCGCGCTGCTTTAACTAGCCGCTACCTGCTATCTGCGACACACCACCCCCTTTATTGAATCAAGGCTTCCCACGGAAAAGGCTCTGCAGTTCATCTTCACTTCCCCGGCTGGTCACGGCGATGACCAGGTCGCCGCTTTCCAATATCAGGTTACCGGTGGGGATGATCGGTTTACCGTCCCGGAGGACCAGGCTGATGGCGCACTCGGCAGGCAGAGCCGAGTCACGCAGGGCCCTGCCGGCCAGCAGGGATTCAGGTGTCACCTGGGTTTCCACGATCTCCAGCCCGGCGCCGCGCAGTGTCAAGAGGTGAGTGACGGAATGGGCTGGAAGCTCCTGCTCGATCTGAGACATAATGATGTCGGTGCTGGATATCGTTACGTCTATGCCCAGGATCTTGAAGATGCGCTCGTTCTTGGGGTTGTTGATCCGGGCGATGGCACGGGGCACGTTGAACCTTTTCTTTGCCATCTGGCAGACTATCAGGTTATCCTCATCGTCGCCGGTGACCGCCACCACCACGTCGGCGCGACCTGTCCCGACTTCGGTCAGCGTGGACGCCTCGCAACCGTCGCCGCGCACGACTACGCTGCCCAGGCTGTGGACCAGAGCCTCACACTTTTTCTTGTCCTTTTCGATCAACAAGACCTCGTGCCCCTCGCCGATCAAGGTCTTGGTGAGATAATAGCCAACCTTGCCGCCGCCCACTACAACCACGTACATCTTGAACTCCTCGAGAACCTTACTAGTCAAAGACTTTCCTGAAAAAACCCCCCTCACCGCCGAGAACGATAAGAGCGCAGAGAAATCCAAGAAAACTCAGCGTGTTCAGCGTGCTCTGCGGTTCAATCTGAGTTCTTTCAGCGGAGTCAGTAAAGGTACTTCAAGAGCCACCAAACCCCGCCAAGAGGCGCTCCTTGAACAGCCGGGCGCCGACGCTGGTGGGGCAGATGGTGTCCAATCCCAAGGTCCGATAGGTTTCCTCGCGGATGGGATCGTAGATGCGGGTGACCACCCTGGGAACGTGAAAGATCGTGGAGGCGATCTGGGAGGCCATGATGTTGGTGTTGTCGCCGTTGGTCACCGCCGCAAACGCGTCGGCTTTCTCGATCCCAGCACTCCTGAGTACGTCCTCGTCTATGCCGGTCCCCAGTACCATGTTGCCCTTGTACCCGGCACCCAGCCTACGAAAGGCATCGCTATTCTGGTCTATTACCGTTACGCTATGGCCCTCAGCGTCCAGCATCGTGGCCAGCGCCGCCCCCACGCGACCGCATCCCAGGATAACTACGTTCACGAAAAACCCCTCCAAATACTTACAGCGCTACGACACGCTGGCTTTCTTTATTAGGAAAGAACCTACAATCGGCAGAAAACCGTGGGCCGATAGATCATGACATCGCATGGCGCATAGCGGAAAACGTAATCCACGGTGTGCCCGAAGTAACCTTCCACCCTCTGCCTTTCCCCTGAGGGGAGCACGATCATCCTGGACCTGCTCTCTCTGGCCGCCTGGACGATGGCAGCCCCGGCCGCCCTGGCTTTCATCAACCGGGCCGTTGTCGGAATGCCCAGCTTCTGCGCCAGGCCTTGGACGTGGATCAACACCTCTTCCCCCTTTTCGCGGTCCCGCGGGATATCGGCATCCGGCGGCAGGGCCATGGGCACTTCCAACACGTAAAGGAAGGAAATCGGCACCTGTTCGCGCTGCGCCAGCCCGGCAGCCAGGCCAACCACCATCTCCGAAAACTGCGAACCGGTAACGGGGACGAGAATAGCCCCTTCTCCCGCCATTTCCTCGACGGCGACGGGGACGACCATCTTGACAATGGTGGGCGGGTTCAGCATCCACCAGAGGATTCCCGAGACCAAAAGCGCAAAGGCTGAGGCCAGAACAACCCCCACCGGCGTCATATTGACTATTATGGGCACTTCAGTCCTCCGGCATCTACCTGTTGTTGGACGCTTGGAGCATCGCCCACAACCTCGCCACGCCCAGCCCGATCAAACAGACCCCGATTAGCGTGGGATAAAGGGCGCCCTTTTCGAAAACCGCCCTGGTGACGATGATCGTTCCCAGGACGATGAATAGAACTGAGGTGAAGACTTTGAAATTTCGCACGAGCAATCCAAAACCACTGGGGTACTGATCAGGAGGGCCGTTGGGCTTCCCCCTGGTGCTATCCGCCATGGTTTCTCCTCTTCAAGGCCTCCCGGTATTGCTCCAAATACTCGAACTCCTGGGCCTCTCCCAGGACCCGCATCTGCTCCGCCTCCCAATCCCGGGGCACGTTGCCCAGCAAGGGCAGGTTTTCCCTCCGCCGGAACAGGAAATAGATCAAAAGGCCAAGAAGTAGCCAGGAAGGACCCGCGATGCGCCCGATATCGTGGGTCAGGACCACTATTGCCCAGATGAAGATGTTCCCGGCCAGCCCCACGAAGGCCATTGCCGGCAAATCAACGCGCTGTCCCCGAATAGTCACATGGATGGTCCCGGGGACCCGGTATGGACGTGGGGTGTAGGGATCAACGACGCGCAGGCGGATCAGGGAGATCAAGACCAAAATGTACCCCGTCACCGCACCAAAGGCGTACATGTTGGCCAGGGTATCGTAGGCATTGAGGCTTAGCGAGGCCAGGATCACCTCGATCAGCGCCACCGCCGAGAAAACCAGGATCGTCCTGACCGGGGTACGAAACTTGGGATGCACCGCCTTAAACCACTGGGGCAGGAGCCGGAACTTGCTCATGGACCAGGTTATCCGGGAATAGCCCATGACCCCGGTGTTGGCCGAGGCATAGATCAGGGTGGCGGCCAGGATGGCGGTGAAGGGGCCGGCGATGAACCCCAGGAACGGGATGTTGTGGGCGAGCACCGCCACTGGGTCGCCCAGGTTCTGGGCAAAGGTTTGCCAGGGCAGCATGCCCAGGCCCAGGGTGGAGAAGCTGAGGGCATAGATCAGGACCGTGAAGATCAAGGCCAGGGTGGTTCGGGGCACTATCGTCGCCGGGCGCACCGTCTCCTCGGCGGCCTGGGAGATCGACTCCAGGCCGATGTAGGATATGATGGCGATGGAAGCCCCATACATGAAATTGTAGGTGGAGGGGAACTCTCGGGTGAACTGTTGCTGGATCAGGTTTGGGTCGAAGGCGAAAAGAAAACCGAAGAAGACGATCACCGACTCGTTGAACATGTCCACCGCGCAGGTGATGGAGTTCAGCCGGGAGGATTCCCTGATGCCCTTGATGTTGAGCCCGATCAGGAACAGGATCAAGATCACCGCCTCCAGGGCCAACCAGAGTTGGACCTGCCCGAAGATCGGCACCTCCACACGGCCGTTCAAAGCGGGGAAGAAGAAGTTGACATAGCCAGCCGAGGCCAGCGAAAACAGGGAGACGTCGATGGTGAAGTCCAACAAGAGCGCCCAGCCGGCGGTGAAGCCGAGGATATCTCCCAGGCCCCGCAGTACGTAATACTGGCCGCCGCCGGCCACGGGGTAGGTGGAGGCCAGCTCGGTGTAGGCCAGTCCGATGAAGAGGTAAACGAACCCGGTCACCGCAAAGGCCAAAGGGGTGGCCCCCTGGGCCGCGGCCATCACCAGCCCCAAGGCCACGTAGACATCGGCGCCCACGCCGGCATAGCCCCAGGTGAAAGACCCCCAGATGCCCACCGCCCGGCGCAAGCCACGGGACGGCTCAGGGGAAATGGCCGTTTCTTTCTTCGCCACGCTGATCCTCGCAGTTAGAAGATAGCACAAAAAATAGAGTCCGCGGAGCTCCCGGGGCCGGCGCCATCGCGGGCCGGGCTCCTACGCACCCTACCAGGTACCAGGGCTTTCTTTCAATGTCACCAACAAGGCCGAGTCGTCCTGCGCTTGACTGGTCTCCGATCAAAGCGGCTGCGACACGGGGCGCATTCTACTCTTTGCCCCGCAAAAAGTCAATAGCCAGTAGCAGGCAGCCGACGGCAGATAACCGCTATCGGCCATCTGCTAATTGGCCTGCCACGCCGCGCTGGCTATCGGAAAAAGCCGGGGAAGGCTGAGGAAAGTACCAGGATAACCGTCAATAATATTATGGCAACCGTGGTAGCCCAGGCGATGAGGTTGTAGGCCGGGCCATTCACGTGCTTGCCCATGATCCGCTGGTTGTTGACCAAGAGCAACATAAAGATGAGCACTACCGGTAGCAGGAGACCGTTGATGCTCTGGGAGATAAGCATCACCCTGACCAGGGAGAGATCGGGCATCAGGACCAATCCGGCGCCGGTGGCGATCAACGCCGTGTACAGAACGTAGAAGGCCGGTGCCTGGTCCAAGCTCTTGCCAATGCCGCTCTCCCAGCCAAAGGCCTCGCAGATGGCATAGGACGTAGAGAGGGGCACTATGCTGGCTGCCAGCATCGAGGCGCCGAAGAGGCCCGCGGCGAAGAGCTGCTGGCTATAAGCCCCCGCCAAAGGCTCCAGGGCCCGGGCCGCATCCTGAGCGGTCTCGATGGCGATGCCGGCCTTGTGCAGGGTGGCAGCGGTGGTGATGATGATGAAAAAGGACACGAAATCGGTGACAAAGGCACCGACGAGCACATCCAGCCGCTCGTACCTGTACTGGGAGGCCGTTATGCCTTTGTCCACCACCGAGGACTGAAGGTAAAACTGCATCCAGGGGGTGATCGTGGTGCCGATGGTGGCTATGAAGAGCAAGACGAAATTGGCCTCCAGGCGGAAGGACGGGACCACCAGACTACGCAGGGCCAGGCCCCAGTCCTGAGGGGTCACCAGCCCCGCCAGCACATAGGCGCCCTGGAAAAGGGCAAATAAAAAGAAGATCTTTTCCGCGAAACGGTAAGAGCCCCGCACTATCAGGCCCCATACCATCAAGGCGGCCAGGGGCACGGAGATGTAGCGGCTGACCCCGAATATCTCCAGCCCCGCGGCAATGCCGGCGAAGTCGGCCACGGTGGTGGCGAAGTTGGCCAACAGGAGCACCAGCATGGCCAACGTGGTCCAGCGGACGCCGAAGTTCTCGCGGATCAGGTCGGAAAGGCCCTTACCGGTCACCGCCCCCATCCGGGCGCACATCTCCTGGACGACGCCCAGGCTGAAGGTGATCAGGACGAGCATCCACAGCATCTCGTAGCCGTAGCTGGCCCCCACCACCGAGTAGGTGGCAATGCCGCCGGCGTCGTTGTCGGCCGTCGCCGTGATGATCCCCGGGCCCATAATGGCCAAGTAGAGAAGCACCACCTTGCGGTTGATCCTGGGGAAGCGCATGCTTTGCCCCCTGTCAGAGAATGGCGTACGAGAGCAGGCGGCTGGCCAAACCCAGGTAGATCACCACGCTGATCACCCCAATGATCGGATCCACCACCGGCCCCGCCGCCAGGGTGGGGTCGAGGTGAAGGGCCTTGAGCATCAGCGGCAGGACGGCCCCGATGAACGTCGCCGATACCAGCGTCACTGCCAGGCTGGCACCCACCACCAGGCCCAGTTCAGCCGTACCCAACCAGAGATAGGCCACCAGGGCCACCGCCAGGCCGGCCACCACTCCGGCGATGCTGCCCATCCCAAGCTCCTTCCAGAATATCTCCACCGGGCTGGCCGCACCGGTGGAGGCGCCGCGGCTGACTACCGCCAGGGACTGGCCGCCCACACTGGCCCCCACCGCCAGAAGCAGGGGGATGAAATAGGCCAGGGCCAGGAGCGACTGGATGGATTGAGAGTAGTTGCGCATCACCAAGGCGGTGATGACGCCGCCCACCAGCGTGGCCGACAGCCAGGCAAAGCGCCCCAGGGCCGCGCGCCAGAAAGACCCAGCCTGTTGGACATCTTGAACGGTGGTACCGGCCATTTGAGAGATGTCCTCGTTGGCCTCCTCGTGCACCACCTCCAGCACGTCGTCCACGGTGACCATGCCCCGCAAGCGGTCCCGCTCGTCCACCACCGGCACCGCCAGGAGACTGTACTTGGCCATGACCCGGGCCACCTCCTCCTGGTCAGTGTCCAGGTTAACCTTGATCACGTTCCGATCCATGATGTCCCGGAGCAGCTTCTTAGGCGACGCCGTGACCAGGCGGCGCAAGGAGACCACTCCCACCAGGTGATCTTCCCTGTCGGTGATGAAGAGGTAGTAGGTGGTCTCCGCCTCCGGAGCTCCCAGGCGCAGTTGTTCTATCGCCTGTTCCGCAGTAAGGTCCTCCTTAAGCATGAGCACATCGGTGCTCATGCGCCCGCCGGCGGTGCGCTCGCCGTACTGCAGGAGATCCTTCACCTCCTGCGCCGGCTCCTCCTCCATCAACGACAATATCTCCTGGGCCTTCTCCTGCGAGAGATCGCCGATGATGTCCGCCGCCTGGTCCACCGGCATGGCCTCCAAAAGGTCCGAGGCCCGGGCGCTGTCCAACTCCTCCACCAGGTCGGCCTGATAGGGCGATTCCACCTCCTGGAGGGCATCGGCAGCGGTCTCCACGTCCAGGCTTTCCAGGAGGGCAGTGCCTGCCTCCGGCTTCATTTGTTCAATAAGGTCGGCCAGATCGGCCGGGTGCAGCTCGCGCAGCTTGGAGTGAGGGACCGTGAGTTTGACGCTGGGAGCCTCCGCTTCCAGGGGCTCCACATAGTTCCACGTCACCAACCGCTCGGGGACCTTGAAGGGGACCAGCCGCCGCAGAAAGGCCTGGAAGCTGATGTCCGCCCCCAGGAGCCGGGCCACCCCCTTCACCTGGGCCAGCTTGAGGTCGTTGACCTTGACGATCCGGCGCCCCTGGGTGTCCACGATCTGCTTGTCCAGGACGTCCCGGGACAGGAAAAGCTCGCCGTTGCGCGGCACGTAGGGCTTAATACTCTCCTTGGGCACGTTTAACGAGAGGCGAGGCTCCTCCAGGCCCACTACGTAACGCCAGGGCACCAGTAGGGTTTCCCTGGCAGGGAGACGAGCGGGGGCAGGCACAGCCACGGCCAGGGCCACCACAGTGGGGAAGAGCTCCCCATGGGACACCACCAGATCGCGGAGGCTTCCGATCTTGCGGCCCTGGGAATCGTAGACCGCTTCGTTGAGCAGGTCGCTGAGGAAGACCATCCAAACCACCCCCCGTCTGTAGAGTAGAACAGGCAGCGTGCGGAGGCGCCTGCGCCGAGCGTGATTTGGACATCCAGATGCCGATCAGGGGATTGCAGAAGACAAACGAGAAGAGGCAGGTACGGAGGGGAAATACGGCGGGCGAGGCGGGACATCACCTCCTGCGGAAGCTAATCAATCACACCCCTCCCTAATGCACCACTCTATAGCTCTTCTGCCCACGTCTACGCTTGTCCTCTGGTCTCCCGCCACACCCTGGTTCAACCACGCCGGGCCGGCGTCGGTACGGGAACCGTGACTGGGACCGGAGTCCACTGTCACTCACCTCCCAAAAGGCCTTGATTTCGTCAATCCGAGGTATATTAGTCTTTGACTTGCCATTTGTCAATACTTTTCCCCAATCAATATCCTTGACTCCACTGAAAGAACTCAGATGTCATTGCGAGCGCAGCGAAGCAATCTCCAGCTCGCTCGATGGGGATTGCTTCGTCGGCAAAAACTGCCTCCTCGCAATGACAGTTTCCTGAATCTTGTGGCCGTAGGCCACCATTTTCTCTGCGCTCGTCCCGGAGTTGCACTCCGGGACACAGGCAGCGTTCTCGGCGGTGAGGGGGCTTTTTCAGGAAAGTCTATCCTTCACTAATAAAGAACTCACTCGTTCCCGCTGGGCTCCGCCTGCGGTTCCTCTGAAATCACGCCGTCCAGCGCCAGCACTTTCTTCAGCGCCGTGATCGCCACCTCAATCTGCGAGCGGTCCGGCTCCCGGGTGGTCAGGCTCTGCAGGGACAAGCCCGGCGCCATGGCCGCCCTCACCCACCCCAGACGGAAGTTGTTCGCCGCCAGTTTCATGAACTCGTACGAGATGGCGGCCACCACCGGCACCAGGGCAATCCGGGAGAGCACGCGCCAGAACATGGGCGGACGGCCCAGGAGGGCAAACACCAGGATGCAGGCCACCAGGACCACCAACAAGAAACTTGTGCCGCACCGAGGATGGGCGGTGCCATACCGCTCCACGGCCTGGGCCTCCAGCGGTTCACCGGCCTCGTAGGCATTGATGGCCTTGTGCTCGGCGCCGTGGTACGCGAACACCCGCCGGATGTCTGGCAGCAGGCCGATGAGGGCAATGTATCCCACGAAAAAGGCGATGCGAACCGCACCCTCCACCACGTTGCTGACCAATGAGGACGCAATGTAGCGGTCAGCGAAACTGGTCAACAGGAGAGGCGCCACGAAGAACACACCCACGGCCAGGGCCAATGCGAAGAAGAGCGTCCCCCATATCACCGGGCCCGAGAGTTGCACTTCTTCCTCTTCCAGGGCCACCGCGGCGGAGTACATTATCATCCTGATCCCCAGGACCAGCGTATCCCAAAGCAGCACCAGACCCCGAGCGAAAGGCAGCTTCCAGAAGGGATGGGTGTAGATGGCGGCGTTGAGCGGCTCGCTGTGGACAATGATGTCCCCGGACGGCTTGCGCACCGCCACAGCCATGTGCCTCTGGCCACGCATCATCACCCCCTCCATGACCGCCTGCCCACCGTAGTGGAAACTCATGATCCCTATCCCTTTTCCCCTGCCCCTGGCTTTCGCGGCACCTCGTGGCAGTGCCGGCAACGGGCCTCGTACATTTCGCTAGCTCCCACCGCGATTATGGGGTCGTCGTAGGCGGCGGGCCTCCCGTCAATGAGGCGCTGGCTGCGGCTGGCCGGCCCGCCGCAGGACATGCAGATGGCGGCCAGCTTGTCCACCCTCTCCGCCCGGGCCATTAACGCGGGCACCGGGCCAAAGGGTTCGCCCCGGAAATCCAGATCCAGCCCGGCCGCGATCACTCGCACGCCTCGATCCGCCAGGTCGCAGCACAGCTCCACGATCTCGGCATCGAAGAACTGCACCTCGTCGATGGCCACCACGTCCACGCCGGGCGCCAGGGCCTGGGCGAGTTCCCGACTGGCCTGCACCGGCATGGCCTCCGCCGACGCGCCGCTGTGGGAGGAGATGCCGCCAATGGAATAGCGGATATCGATGGCTGGCTTAAAGACCTGCACCCTTTGCCGGGCGATCTGGGCCCGCCGCACCCGGCGGATGAGCTCCTCGCTCTTGCCCGAGAACATCCCGCCGCAGATGACCTCGATCCACCCGGCTTTTGGCGGTTGGGGCATGGGTTGCTCCAGATAACAGCGGTCAAAGAAAAAGGCAAAGTGGGGGAGCCACTCTGCCTCGGCAACTACCCTGTAAGGGCGGAGCGACTAGGTTGCGGCGGCCGGCTTCTGGCTGCGCTCTAGCTTACGCATGAAGCGCTCCACCTGACCAGCGGTGTCCACGATGCGCTGCTCACCGGTGAAAAAGGGATGGCATTTGGAGCAAACGTCGGTCTTCAGGATCTTCTTGGTGGAACCAGTCTTGAACGTATTGCCGCAAGCGCAAGTGACCAGGGCCTCGAAATACTCCGGATGTATGCCTTTCTTCATCTCTCCCCATTTAGATAAGGCCTAGCCTCTACATAGGGCCAGGTTATGTCAAGTCTCCGTCGACTGGCGGGCATAGACGCTGACCTGCTGCTTGCCTTTGGCCACGAATTCAAACTTCACCGCGCCGTCGATGGTGGCATAGATGGTGTGATCCTTGCCCAGGCCCACGTTGCGGCCAGGTCGAAACTCCGTGCCCCGTTGCCGGACGATGATCGTGCCGGCCCTTACCGTTTCACCGGCAAAACGCTTTATCCCCAGTCGCTTGGACTGGCTGTCCCGGTTGTTTCTCGAGCTTCCCACACCTTTTTTGTGAGCCACGTTAGTACCTCCATAACT
>JBFMCB010000119.1:0-9926 GCA_040754915.1 Chloroflexota bacterium
CGGTTTTCTTAACCAATATGGATGATTTTCAGATCATGAACCAGGTGTACGGCGAGTTCTTTCCCCAGGACCCGCCGGCCCGTTCCACGGTCCAGGTATCGCGCCTGCCCAAGGGGGCAGCGGTGGAAATAGAAGCAGTGGCGGCCGCGCCGTAGACCAGCAAACGGTTGGTCGTTGTTCATCAATTGACGTTAATGCCGGCGCTTTAGCTATTTCTCGGCAGTTGGAAGGCTCTCTAGGTCTTACCCCTCATGCTCCCTTCCCTCCGTTCTTTATACTATTGCCGCGCAGCATTTGCGTAATGCGCGCAAGTTTTGGAACCGCGAAGACGCAATGATTTTTGATTGCAGATTGCCGATTTTCGATTGCCCCTCAATCCAAAATCGCAAATCTGAAATCCAAAATCGAAAATCCTTTGCGTCTTTGCGGTGAGACCGCGCTATGGTATAATACAATCCAGGCTAGTGAATAACACGGAGCGGTGATGAGAAAACTGGCCGTGGTGGTGCTGGCGGCGGGCCAGAGCACTCGAATGAAGTCCAAGCTGGTGAAAGTGCTCCACCCCATCGCCGGCCGTCCCATGATCGAATACGTTCTGGACGCCGTGGAATCCCTGGAAGCCGGCAGGGCGTACCTGGTGGTGGCGAAGGACGCCGAGCAGGTCCGGTTGGCCCTGGGCGACCGGGTGATCTACGTGGAGCAAGGCCAACAGCTAGGCACTGGCCACGCCTTGTTACAGGCCCGGCCTCTTTTAGAGGGCCGGGCCGAAACGGTTCTTTCCATCTACGGTGATAACCCCCTCATTGCCGCCTCTACGCTGAGGCGATTGGCGCAGGTACACGAGGAGACCAACGCCACGGTAACCCTCCTCACCGTGCTTTCCGAGGAATCCCTGGGCTTTGGTAGGATCCTCCGCGATAGCAACAAGCGGATCAACGCCATCATCGAGGAGGCCATGGCCTCACCTGAGGAAAGGCAAATACGCGAGCTCAATGCTGGCGTGTACTGCCTAAGCGATCGCTGGCTTTGGCCTCACCTGGCGGGCCTGCCCTTGAGTCCGAAGGGGGAATATTTCCTGACCGATCTGGTGGAGGCCGCGGCCAGGGAGGGCGAGACCATCTCCAGCCTGGCCGTGGAGGATATAAGCGAGGTCCTGGGGATCAACAACCGGGTGCATCTGGCTCAGGCTGAACGGGTTGTTCGGGAGCGGGTGCGCCACGAGCTGATGCTCTCCGGCGTCACATTGATGGACCCGGCCACGATCTACGTGGACTCCACGGTCAAGATCGGGCCAGACACGGTGATCTACCCCAATTGCTACATCTTAGGCGAGACCACCATCGGCAACGACTGCTCCATCGGGCCCAATTGCCAGATCGTGGATTCCGAGATCGGCAATGGCTGTCGCTTGGTGGCCTCGGTAGTGGAAGAGGCGACCCTGGCCGAGGCCGTGCACGTGGGGCCGTTCGCGCACCTGAGGCCCGGGTCGCGATTGGCCGCCGGGGTTCACGTGGGCAATTTCGCTGAGGTCAAGATGAGCACCCTGGGGCCGGGGACCAAGGTGCATCACGTGAGTTACCTGGGCGACGCCAGGGTGGGCGCCGACGTGAACATCGGCGCGGGGACCGTTACCTGCAACTTCGACGGCGAACGCAAGCACCCAACGGTCATCGAGGACAGTGCCTTCATTGGCTCAGACACCATGCTGGTGGCGCCGGTGAAGGTAGGCCGGCGGGCCAGGACCGGAGCGGGTTCAGTGGTCACCCGGGATATCCCGGAGGGCAAAACGGCCTACGGGGTCCCGGCCAGGGTGAGGGAAAAGTAGAATGGAGCGGGACTTGGCGCCCAATGTCACTCCTCTCCACAATCTTCTGATTGACCAGGTCATGGCTTTGGTCAGCGGTGAAGAATGGAAGGTGATTTGCTACGGGGTGCGCTGTGCCCTGGGGCCAGGGGCCTCCGAGGAGGGGATCTCCATCGCCCAGTTTGCCAGTGGGCGGCAGGCGGGCGACGGCAGCCTGCTGGACAGGGGCACCGGGCTGACCGAGGCCCAGGTTAAATCCTGCCTGGATTTCCTATGCGATACGGTGCACCTTTTCCTGCGGCAGGACCGGCCTCGCAAACCCATCTGCTTCCGGCTCAACCTGGACGGCTCCAGCGTAAACTGGGAGGCCCTGGAGGAGCGCCAAGCGTCGTGGGCGGCGGAGAAAACCTCCGAGGCGATCCCTCAGATAACCCGCCCGGCGACCAAATCGGAAGCAGGCATGGCGGCGAGAGGCAGATACCCTGACTATCCGCCTGATGACGTTAGACTGGATGCGAACGACAACCAGGCGGTAGCCGCTCAGGTGCGATCGTTGCTTTACGGCACATGGCGCAAGGGCTACGATGAACTGGTGCGACTCTATCTGCGGGGCCGGGATGAGGGGACGTTGGGTTCAAACGAAGCCTGGGCGCTCTTTACGCTTTGGCGCACTTATGGCTTCGCCCGGGTAACCAATGCCCTGCAGGATTCCTTGGACTATCCCGACCTGGCCCAGGTTGGCCGGACATGCCTGTTCGTGGAGGTATTATCGCTCTTGGAACAGGAGAAGATCGGCCAGGCGTCATCGGCGTTCTTCAGGCAGGATTTAGAGGAGCTGGTGGAAAACAATCCTGATCTGAAGGAGTGGAAGTACGCCATCAAAGAGGCGGTAGTCAACAACAAGAGAAACCTCAAGTACATCGCGGCCATTTTGAAGCGTCGCAAAGAGCAAGGAAAGGGCGAGCTGATGCCCAGGGTGGAGGGAGTGAGAGTTGGCCGAGCCGGTGCCGATCGGCAAGGTGCTAAGGGACCTAAGCGAAGGGTTTCTCACTGGACCGAGGATGAGCTTAAGGCCGCCAGAGAGGCCGACACCGGGAAAGAGTGGCCTGCCCCGCCAGACTAGGGGCCGGGAAAAGACCTGCTCCACCTGCCTGGGGGCCGGCTGGGTCACCAGCGATGTCCCGATGGGCCACCCGGATTTCGGCAAGCTTTGGGAGTGCCCCGATTGTGACGTCGCGGTTCAAAGGCGACTCCAGGCCATGCAGGCCATCTCCTCATTGCGGGGAGAGATGTTAGGCCATACCTTCAAGAACTTTCAACGGGTGCAGGGCGCGGCGGATGCCTATGCCGCTTCCTTGGAGTTCGCCAAGGAGCCTAAGGGGTGGTTGGTGATCTACGGTATCAATGGTAACGGCAAGACCCACCTGGCGGCGGCCATCGCCAACCAGCTATTGAACAAGGGCAAAGTCGTGCTGTTCCTTAACGTGCCTGAGCTCCTGGACTATCTGCGAGACGCCTTTAATCCCAAGCGCGACTGGGACGAGAGCGCCCTGTCCTACGAAGAGAGGTTCACCACCATCAAGAAGGCGCCAGTGTTGATCCTGGACGACTTCGGCGCGGAGAGCGAGACGGCCTGGGCCAACGAAAAGCTATATCAACTCTTGAACTATCGTACCGATACGGCTTTGCCCACGGTCATCACCACCAATCTCAAGCTGGAGGACTTTGAGGAACGGTTGCAGTCCCGTTTGGCCAACCGGTTGATCGGGAAAATAGTGAAGAACGCTGCCCCTGATTTTCGAAGGGCGGCAGGAGAAGAGGGGAGCTGAATTGGAAGGGCAATTCCAGATCTTTTCGGGCAATTCCAACCTAGCGCTGGCCAACGAGATCTGCCAGAACCTCAATGTTCCCCTGGGGCGAGCGCTGGTGGGGCGATTCAAGAACGGCGAGACCAGGGTACGCATTGAGGAAAACGTGCGCGGGTCCGATGTCTTCCTGATACAGTCCATCTGCGCTCCGGTGAACCACCACCTGATGGAGCTCTTGCTGATGATCGATGCCCTGCGCCGGGCTTCGGCCCGCCGCATTACCGCCGTGATGCCCTATTACGGCTACGCGAAGCAGGAGAAAAAGACCGCCGGCCGGGAGCCCATTTCGGCCAAACTGGTATCGAATCTCATCACCACCGCGGGGGTCAACCGGGTGCTTACTCTGGACCTGCACGCTGCGGCCATCGAAGGCTTCTTCGATATACCGGTGGACCACCTGCGGGCGGCGCCCATCTTAGCGGAGCGCTTCAAACAGATGAATCCCGCGGATATGGTGGTAGTGTCACCGGATACCGGCGGCGTGAACCGGGCGAACGACTTCCGGGAGCGCCTGGGGGCTTCCCTGGCCATCATTGCCAAGCAACGGCCCCAGCCCGATGTCTCTGAGATCCTGGAAATGGTGGGCGAGGTGAAAGACAAGACGGCGGTGATCGTGGACGACATGATCTCCACCGGTGGAACGTTGATCGAGGCAGCAGACTTGCTGATGGAGCGCGGCGCTAAAGAGGTGTATGCTTGTGCCACCCACGCCATCCTGGCGGGCAACTCCGCCGAGCTCATCCGCAATTCGGTGGTGAAAAAGGTGGTGGTGACCAACACCATCCCGGTGAGCGCGGAGCAGTGCAACGAGAAGATCGAGGTGCTCACGGTGGCGCCGCTCCTGGCCGAGGCCATCCAGAGAATACACAAAGACCTGTCGCTGAGCACGCTCTTCGTGTGAGCGGCGGGGCGGGAGCGGGGGAAGCAGCGTAAGGAGTTGATGATCTCTTGGAGTCGGATAGTTGGGGCGAGCTCCTGTTCATTGGGATGCTTATCCTGCTCAATGCCTTCTTTGCTGCCTCGGAGATCGCCGTTATTTCCGTCCGCAAGACCCGGCTGAAACAGTTAGTGGAGGAGGGAAACCGCGAGGCCCGGATCGTGCAACGGTTGTCCGAGAACTCTAGCCGGTTCCTGGCCACGATCCAGGTGGGGGTCACCCTGGTAGGCTTCTTTACTGCGGCCACAGCGGCGGTCTCGCTGTCACGTCCCCTACAGCAGTTCATCGCCCTCATCCCTTTGTCCTGGGTAATCCAGATCAGCCAGCCCCTGGCGGTGGGCTTGATCACCCTGACCCTGGCTTTTATGATGCTCATCTTCGGCGAGTTGGTCCCCAAGGCCCTGGCCCTCCAGCATGCGGAGCGCATCTCTCTCCTGGTGGCGCGCCCCCTGGATGTCCTGGCCACCCTGGCCTCCCCCATGGTCCGGGTGCTTACCCTGGCCACCGATGGCGTGATGGCCCTCCTCGGCGGCGGCCGGAGAAGTTCTTTGCCGTTTGTCACCGAGGACGAGATCAAGACCATGGTGGATGCTGGTGAGGAAGAGGGAGTGCTGGCCCAGGATGAGAAACAGATGATCTTCTCGGTGTTCGACATGGCGGAGACCACGGTGCGAGAGATCATGGTGCCGCGCATCGATATGTTCGCCGTGGACATAGAGACTTCCTTTAAAGAGGTCCTGGAGCACATTAACAAGACCGGCCATTCCCGAATCCCGGTTTACGAGGGCAACGTGGACAACGTCGTGGGCGTGCTGAACGCCAAGGACCTTTTCCGGCACCTGGGGGCACCACCGGTCTCCGCTGGCCTGCGCAAGATCATCCGACCGGCCTATTTTGTGCCCGAGTCCAGGAGGGTGGACGATCTCTTGCGGGACTTACAACGGGAGCGGGTGCACATGGCCATCGTGGTGGACGAGTTTGGCGGCACCGCGGGCCTGGTGACGATCGAAGATCTGTTGGAGGAGATCGTCGGCGAGATTCAGGACGAGTATGACAAAGAGGAGCCACAGATCGAGCGCCTGAGCGAGGACGAGGCGATCTTCGACGGGCGAGTGGGCCTTCACGACGTCAACGACGTGCTGGCGCTGGACCTCCAGGGTGAGGACTATGATACCATCGGCGGGTTGGTGCTCACTCACCTGGGCAAGATTCCAGCGCCAGGCGATACGGTGGAGATGGAGGGCATCGCGATCACCGTCCTCTCCACGCTGGGGAGAAGGGTCAAGAAGGTGAGGGTGACGAAGTTGGCGAAGGAAGAGGGAGAAGGGCGGAGGGAGGAAGAGGAAGGAAATTAGTAGGATGAAGGAAATAAAGGTCGGTGATTTCCTGCTTTGACTGATGAGGATCTGGTGGTCTTGGCCCAAAAGGCTCGTATCAATTCCTATTCGCCGTATTCCCACTACTCAGTGGGTGCGGCGCTTCTGGCCGCATCGGGCCGGGTTTACACCGGCTGCAACGTTGAGAACGCCTCCTACGGGCTGACGGTGTGCGCCGAACGCGTGGCGGTTTGGAAGGGTGTTTCCGAAGGGGAGAAGGAGTTCACCGCGGTGGCCATTGCCAGCGACAACTCCGCCAGTCCCTGCGGTGCCTGCCGACAGGTGCTGGCGGAGTTCGCCGGGGGTATAGACGGCTTACAGCGGTTCCGGGTGCTTCTGGTGAACCCCCGGGGCGATAGGCAGAGCTTCACCCTGGCCGAGCTTTTGCCCGTGGCCTTCAGCGCGGCCAAGCTGAGAAGAGTGTGAGGGTGGCTCGGGCCACTCCAGGACCTCTTGCACCTCGATTCCGGACTCTGAGGAGAGGTTCTCCGGGAAGATCACCAGGTTCGAGCCTTTCCCGGTAACGGAGGGCACCAGCAAGCCCTCTGCCCCGGCCACCCGCAGGAGCC
Organism: Chloroflexota bacterium; assembly: GCA_040754915.1. Taxonomy (GTDB): domain Bacteria; phylum Chloroflexota; class DTOL01; order DTOL01; family JACQYG01; genus JACQYG01. The sequence goes on from JBFMCB010000119.1 coordinate 6,555, forward strand.
TGGCCAGCCTGCGGGGTGTGGAATAATCGGTGGCATGAAGGATGTCGCCAGCCCTTGTGCTTAAAGCCTGCAGCGTCCTGGCATCTCGTAGGTCCGCCACTTTATGGAGTCTAACCTGGACCCTTGCCAGCACCATAGGCCGGAGGGCGCCCCGGTGGTGCGCTGCACGTTCCATCTCGGCTTGACAAACAGCCTCAGATTCACCCAGGTAGATCGCCCCAAACTCTCCCGGCGGGTTGTACCTGCCCCCGTATTGAAGGCTTCCCTCTGTGCTCAAAACGTGCTCCCGATGGGTGGCACTGACGAGGCGCGAGAATTGCCCCTGCACTGGCACCATAGTGATGCTGGGCGGCTTCTGCCCTGGCTCGTTGGGGGTCACGCTGGTGTTCTCCGCGGTGGGGTCTTCAGATAGTCGGTTGTCCTATCGGTCTCAGCCAAAGAACGCTAAGCTGAGAAGGGAGGCCAGGCTAGGTCGGGATACCCCATTCCATGCGTCCCAGAAGATTCATCACCTCTATATAACCTTCTGGGGTGCGGCTGGCTTCCAGAGGCACCTGGTCACCCAGGGCTGCGTTCGGGGTGGTAAGCCAAAGGCCAACGCCCTCCGGTGACAGGACTTCGCTGGCTCTATCGATCAACCTATCCAGGTCCTGGAGGCGTTGCCTGGTTGGGCCCCGGGGACTGGTCTTCCCGGTCTCCCATCGGGAAATGGTTCTCAAGGACAGTCCCAGGGCGGCGGCGAATCTGCCTTGAGATATTCCAACCGCTTTACGTAGCCTTTTAGCCTCGCTGGCATCGAAAGGGCCTGGCCTGATGCCTGGCCCAGGCGCCAGTCGCTTGCTCGGAAACGAGGCTGTTATCTCGTTCATAGCTGGTGCGTCCCTTTCAGCCGGTAAGAGACGAGTATCTCGTAATCGCACTATATAATTGCAGGAATCAATTGCTGCCTGTGCTGCCGATGGTTGGAGGATTGAGCGGTCTAGTCATTACTCCCACTCAATGGTCCCTGGCGGTTTGGAAGTGATGTCGTAGACCACCCGGTTGATGCCCGGCACCTCGTTGACGATGCGATTGGAGATGGCCGCCAGAATCTCCCGGGGCAGGTCGGCCCAGTCGGCGGTCATGCCGTCCTCGCTGGTGACAGCGCGCACGGCTATGGTGTGGGCGTAGGTACGGCCGTCGCCCATCACCCCCACGCTCTGCACCGGCAAGAGCACGGCGAACGCCTGCCACACCTCCCGTTCCAGGCCCGCCTTCTCCATCTCCTCACGGACGATGGCGTCGGCAGCCCGCAGGGTCTCCAGCTTCGCTGGCGTCACCTCCCCCAGAACCCTTACCGCCAGGCCCGGTCCCGGGAAAGGCTGGCGGTGCACCAGGTCTTCGGGCAGGCCCAGTTCTCTTCCTACGGCTCGCACCTCGTCCTTGAACAGGTAGCGCAGGGGCTCGATCAACGTGAAGGGAAGGTCCGCGGGCAGACCTCCCACGTTGTGATGGGCCTTGATGCGGGCGGCGGAGCGGCGTTCCGGGGCGGTGCTCTCGATAACGTCGGGGTACAGGGTGCCCTGGGCCAGGAACTCGACGTGCCCTAACTTGTCGGCCTCCTCTTTGAACACCCGGATGAACTCGTCCCCCACGGCCAGGCGCTTGGCCTCGGGGTCGGTGATCCCCTTGAGCCGCTGCAAGAAGCGGCCCGAGGCCTCGGCGTGCACCAGGTTGACCCGGAAATTGTCCCGAAAGGCCTTTACTATGTCTTGAGCCTCGCCTCCACGCAGGAGCCCGTTATCCACAAAGATGCAGGTGAGCTGGTCGCCCACGGCCTCGTGTAACAGAAGGGCTACCACTGAGGAGTCCACCCCGCCGGAGAGGGCGCATACCACCTTGCCTTGCCCCACCTGCTGGCGAATGCGCTGAATGCTCTCTTGAATGAAGGAGCCGGCCGTCCAGGTCCCACGGCAGCCGCAGACGTCGTACGCGAAATTGCGCAGCACGTATTTGCCGTATGGCGTGTGGGCCACCTCCGGATGGAACTGGATTCCGTAGAGGTCTCCTCGGGCCATGGCCGCCACCGGGGTGTTCTCGGTCTTGGCCAGGACCCCAAAGCCCGCCGGGAGCCTGGCCACCTGGTCGCCGTGGCTCATCCAAACTGGCATCAGAAACGGCAACCCCTGAAATAATGGGCTGGAAGGCTCTTTGATCTCCACCAGGGCCAAACCGTATTCTCGTTTGCCCGACGGCATCACCTGGCCCCCGAGCTGTTGGGCCATGAGCTGCATCCCATAGCAGATGCCCAGTACCGGGAGGCGGCACTGGAAGACGTATTCTGGCACCTGGGGCGCCCCGGGCTCGTAGGCGGAAGCGGGGCCCCCGGAGAGGATGATACCCTTGGGCGAGAGGTGCTGGAACTCTTCCTGGGGCGAGTCGTATGGCAGCAGCTCACAGTAGACGTGCCATTCCCGCAGTCGGCGCACGATGAGCTGGGAGTACTGGGAGCCAAAGTCCAGCACGACTATCGCCTCGGTGGGCACGGCGGCTCTCCCTCAATGGGCAAAGACTATCTGGTGGTCGTCCATCCGTTCGATGACCACCAGGGACTCGATGGGGACGTTCAGAGGGGACAGGTGCTGGCGCCCGCCCTCAAAGCTCTTCTCGATGACGGCGCCGATACCTACCAGGGAGGCGCCACTTTCCTGAACCAGCCGGGCCAGGGCGGCAATGGTCTGGCCAGTGGCCAGGAAATCGTCCACGATGAGCACCCGATCTCCAGGGCCCAGGTACTCCGGGGAGATGATGATGGGCACCAGGCCGCCTTTGGTGTGAGAGGGGGCGGTGGTCTCGTAGACCTGGGAAGGCATGGTGATGGGCTTGGCCTTGCGCGCGAAGACTAGGGGCACCTGCATCGCCAAGGCGGTGAGCACAGCCGGCGCGATGCCGGATATCTCCACGGTGAGCACCTTGTTGGCACCGGTATGGGTGAAGCGGCGGGCCAGCTCCTGGCCAGCCAGGGTCATAAGGTGCAGGTCCACCTGATGGGTGAGAAAGCCATCGACTTTGATGATCCCATTGCCCAGGTTACGCCCTTGCTCCCGGATCCGGTCCTTGAGCTCTTGCACCAATTAACCTCCACGAGTCGTCCTATTGGCTCAGGATTATATCATCAAGGGGCTGCCGTTGACAACGCTATGGCACGATAGAAATAAAATTTAAGCTTCGTTTCTTTACTAGGAACCTTCGGAGGGTGAATTCTTAATATAATGAGGCAAGATTTTTACTGCGGAGACCGCTGAGGGCGCAGAGACAAAAATTGATCCTCCCGCAGGTTCCGAACCTGCGGGAGGATCAAAACTTGGCAAAGCGCCTTTTTGCTCGCCTCAA
>JBFMCB010000120.1:0-9867 GCA_040754915.1 Chloroflexota bacterium
TCGATACGGGGTCCAGGTCTCATACTGCTTTGCATCCTCCTCGGTGATACGCCTACGACCCGACCATTCTAACACAAGCTGCACGTATTCAGCGTAGCCGGAGGAGTGTATAGTATGTCCTGGCCCCGCACAGTGGCCGTTTGACTATCCCCCCAACCGATGGTATAATCGCCGCGGTTGAATTCCCCATCCACGGCTGGTTGCCCTTTTCTGCATCCCATCACGTCTACCTTCGAGGAGGGAAAGGTGTTGAAGCTATCGCGCAAAATGGGCCGCCTGGGCACCGAGACGGCCTTCGAGGTCCTGGTGCGGGCCCGGGCGCTGGAGGCCCAGGGCAAAGACGTCGTCCATCTGGAGGTGGGAGAGCCAGATTTCTGCACGCCCCAGAACATCATCGATGCCGCCACGGCGGCCCTGAACTGCGGCTACACCCACTATACCCCCTCCGCCGGCTTTCCCGAGCTGAGGGAGGCCATCGCCAAAGACGTCGCCCGGAGCCGTGGCATCGCCGTCAATGCCGACCAGGTGGTGGTCACCCCGGGGGCGAAACCGATCATATTCTTCGTCATCCTGGCCCTGGCCGAGGAGGGCGACGAGGTCATGTACCCCAACCCGGGTTTCCCGATCTACGAGTCCATGATCAACTTCGTGGGTGCTACGCCGGTGCCTCTGCCCCTCAAGGAGGAGACCGGCTTTAAATTCGACCTGGAGGAGTTTAAAGCCAAGGTCTCCAACAAGACCAGGCTCATCATCCTCAATTCGCCCCACAATCCCACCGGCGGCGTCCTGGAGGCCAGCGACCTGGAAGTGATCGCCAGGGTGGCGGCGGAGAACGACATCTGGGTGCTCTCCGACGAGGTCTACTGCCGGATCCTCTACGAAGCGAAGCATACCAGCATCGCGGTCTACCCAGCAATGGCGGAGCGGACCATCCTGCTGGACGGCTTCTCCAAGACCTACGCCATGACCGGCTGGCGCCTGGGATACGGGGTCATGCCCCTGGAGCTGGCACCCCACATCACCCGGCTCATGACCAATTCGGCCTCCTGTACCACCGCCTTCGTACAGCGGGCGGGCATCGCGGCCTTGACCGGCCCTCAGGACGAGGCCTACCAGATGGTGGAGGAATTCCGCAAGCGCCGCGACGTCATCGTGGCTGGGCTGAACTCCATCAAAGGGATCCGCTGTCACAATCCCAAAGGTGCCTTCTACGTCTTCCCCAACATCAAGGGGACGGGGATGGCCTCCAAGCCCTTCGCCCACCGGCTGTTGAACGAGGCCGGGGTGGCAGCCCTTTCCGGCACCGCCTTTGGCGCCTACGGCGAAGGCTACATCCGCCTTTCCTATGCCAACTCCATTGAAAACATCGAGAAAGCGGTGGATCGGATCGCCGGGTTGGTAAAACAGCTCTAACAGAAGCGGAACAGCAATGGGGCCATCAGATTCTATCTGGTGGCCCTTTCGGTCAATGGCCGGAGATGGGAAGGCGATGGATCTAACATCAGCGCTGGAGAGGATCCGGAGCGAGATCGAGGCTGGCGAAGCGGCCCGGGCGGTTGCACGGTGCAAAGAGCTCCTGGCTATTCACCCCAAATGGGCCACCGTCCATTGCCTTTTAGGCCAGGCGCTCATGGGCCTGGGCGACTTCCCCGCGGCCGAGGAAGCCTTCCGCCTGGCCCTGGCGGTGGATCCCGAAGACGTGGTGGCTAACGCCGGGCTGGGGGCAGTGAGCCAGGAACGGAACGACCTTGGCGCGGCCCGGTTTTTCTATCAACTGGCCTGGGAGCTGGCCCCGGACAACCAGCCCCTGGCCCGAACGCTAGCCAGAACTCTGGGTTCAAGGGACGGCAGGCAGGGCCGAATTGGGCTCACCACACCCGGCCTGGCCCGGGTCTACCTGCGAGGTGCACTCTACGCCCGAGCGGCTGATGAGAGCGAGCGCGCCCTAGCCGCTGAACCCGGGCGCCTGGACCTGCTGGTGCTGGAGGCTGAGGCCCTGTGGCGGGCCGGAGAGAGGTCCAAGGCAGCCGTCGTTGCCGAGAGCATCCTCGCCCGCTTCCCCAACTGCTTGAAGGCCCTTCTGATCCTGGGTGCCCATTGGGACCAGACCTACGACTCTGAGGCGGGGGAGCGCTTGCTCTCCCTGGCTCGGGGGCTTGACCCTCTGGGCCAGGCCGCGGAGGCCCTGGGGATTCAATTGGATTCAAGAACCGACGTGCCGGGCGCCAAGTAACTGTGCCTCGCCGGCTTGGTGCCGCTGGCCACGAAGACGCTGACGCTGGCCCTCTCGCCCCCGGCCCTCGGCGCGGCACAGCACTCCTGGCCAGTGCAATCCACCGCCACGTCCACCAGCCCGGCCTGCTCAAACCAGGCCTTCACCTGGGCCCGCTCGAAGCCCAGCCACCGATCGGCCATCTCCTGCCGCAGCCACTCGTGAACGTGCCGGTCCATATCCGTGATGACCAGGCGCCCGCCCGGCCTCAACAGCCTCGCCATTTCCCTTATGGCAGCCAGCGGGTCCGTGCAGTGGTGCAGATACATGTTGGCGAAGGCGGCGTCCGCGCTGGCATCCGCCAGCGGCAGGGCCTCGCCCCAGGCCAGCCCCAAGCACACGTTGCCGAATCGTCCCAGGTTGCGCCGGGCCACTGCCAGCATCTGGGGGGAGGCATCGATGGCATACACCTTCGCCACCAGTGGCGCCAGGCCCTCCGCCATAAAGCCAGTGCCGCTGCCCACATCGACCACGACCATCTCTGGCATCAGGTCGGCCTTGGCCAGGGCCGCCTCCCTCACCCGCTCGGTGAAATACCCCTGGCGCAGGGCGTCCCACTGCTCAGCCATCCGCTGGAAGTACCGCTGGCTCTCATCCATGCCAATACGTCTCCTGTTGGTCCGCAACATTATAGCACGCTCCGGCCACACGGGCGAGGGACCCTTGGGCCCACTTTCCCCGGGCAAAAATGTTGTCCGATCGTGACTGGGCGTGACAGGCCTGGATGCCCACCTCATTTGTGGTATAATGCACGCCAATTAGAATCAAACGGATTGAGGGGAAAGATGGAACGATCCCTGGTCATAATCAAGCCCGATGGGGTCCAGCGCGGCCTTATCGGTGAGACACTGGCGCGTTTCGAGAAACGGGGGCTGAAGATCGTGGCCCTCAAGCTGATGCTCATCGACCGGCCCCTGGCCGAACGCCACTACGCCGTGCACAAGGGCAAATTCTTCTACGAAAGCCTGATCAACTACATCACCTCCTGCCCGGTGGTGGTAGCCCTGGTGGAGGGCCCCGAGGCCATCAAGGTGCTCCGGGCCATGGTGGGTGCCACCCGGCCCTCCGAGGCCGCCCCGGGGACCATCCGGGGCGATCACGCTCTCCAGGGTTTGCGGAACCTCATCCACGCCTCGGATTCGCCGGAGACGGCCCAGTACGAGACCGGCCTTTTCTTCACGCCGCCGGAGATCCTCCCCTATGCCAGAGACGTGGACAAGTGGATATACGAATCGTAATGTCAACCCAAAAGAGCGCGCAAGCGTCGCCAGTACCGCACGCTTATTGGCAAAATAACCACCAAAGCTCTGGCGCATAGGTCTATAGTTGGAAAACCTCAAGAAGACCCTGATCCTGGGCCTGGGCAACATCCTCCTGCAGGACGAGGGTGTGGGGGTGCGGGTGGTGGAAGCCATGAGGGACGTGCCCACTCCTCCCGGCGTTGACTTGCTAGATGGCGGCACCGCCGGGTTGAGCCTGCTGGAGCTCATGGAGGGCTACGACCGGGTGATCGTGGTGGACGCAGTAGAGGCCGGGGCCGAGCCCGGGGCCATCTTCAAGTTCCGCCCCGAAGACCTGGCTGCCATGCCAAATGTGCAGCTCACATCGTTCCACCAGGTGGGCCTGATGGACGTTTTGCAATTAGCGGAATCAGTGGGCCAACGGCCGGAGGTGGTCATCATCGGCGTCCAGCCTGCTTCCCTTAACTGGGGGACAGACCTCACACCCCAACTCAAGGACACGGTGCCCAGGGTAATAGGATTCGTGTTGCGGGAGATCACCTGACAACCTCGCTCATCTCCGACCGATTGATTCCAAGGCACGGCGAAGGATCAAATACATGGCGTGGGACCAGAGAAGGGGCTTAGCCACGGGGCCCCAGCGGGCTTCCCATTCGGCGTAGCGGTCGGGCGCCAGCAGGTGCGCAGGTACTTGTTCTGGCAAATCACCGCTAACGTCGGCTTGAGCCTCAACCCAGTGCAGCAGTTCGTGCGCTCGTACCTCTTCTCCGATCTCGCTGTAGTGCCAACCGAGCCAGGCCGTCAAGAGCACCCACTCGCCCCCGCCGTAGTAAGTATCCTGGGCATAACGATGGACGCCACCCCTCCCTCTGCGCAGAGCAGCTTCGATCTGAGCTACGGTCTTGCTCATTAAAGGCTCTTGCGGTTCAAGCAAGCGATAAGGGGTCGAAACACCCAGGAGGCTCGCGTCCACCTGATCGCTGCCGATGTAGCGAATCAGATGACCGTCTCTCACCCCTTGTTCCAAAACGAATCTCCTGATCTCCCCAACTGTATCGGCACCATCGTTTATCAATGAGGAGGCGATGGCCGACGCCAGCCCCCCGTAAATAGAAGCCAGCGTAGAGACATGAATCTTATCGCCTTCTTCTTCCCAACAACTATAATTTGGCCTTTGCCAAAGAGTGCTCAGGTAGCCGGCCACCAAATTCGCCGCCTTAGCGCATTCGGGTGGAACAGACCGAGCCCAGGCAAAACGTATATGTTCGCTCAAGGACCATAGCCAGGTGCCGAATCCATCCAGTTGAAAGTTCGGCCAACTATCCTCGCCCTCCTCCCCATCCAGGGCATAACGGGTGTGAAGGCAGTCTCCCTCTCCCACCGGCAAGCCATTTTGGGCCTTCTCAAGGCACCGCAACGCTTTGTGCTCATGTCTAAGTATTGTGGAGCTGGCCCAGGCATGGAACCTACTTGCGCTTTCGTGTTCGCCTACCAGGTCCATAGCGTAGGCAATGAACGAGCCGTCCCGGAACCAACAATAGCGATATTGGGAGAAGTTGGGAGAGGCGACGTAAGCACCATTGGACGACTGATTAGCTAAGATTATTTCGATGCTTTTCTTGTAAAGTTGCAAGGCCTGCTACCTTTCCGAAGCTTTAACCCTTGATTGCGCCCGCCGTGAGGCCAGCGATGATGCGCCGCTGGAAGATCAGCACCAGAAGCACGAGGGGGACGGTGACGATTACGGTCGCGGCGGTGAGTTCCCCCCAGGGCACCTCAAACTGCCGGGAGAAGAGGGCGATGGCCACCGGAACGGTGCGGGTGGAGTCATCTAGCGTATAGGTGAGAGCAAACAGGAACTCGTTCCAGGCGGCAATAAAAACCAGCAGGCCTGCCGTCACCAATCCAGGCGCCGACAGCGGGAAGATGATCAGCCGCAGTGCTTGTAATGGTGTCGCCCCATCCACCAGCGCCGCCTCCTCCAACTCGAAGGGAATCTCCCGGAAGAAGCTGGTCAGGATCCAGATGGTGAGAGGGAGGGCAAAGGTGGTATAGGGGATGATCAGACCGTGAAAGGTGTTCAGCCAGCGGAGCTGGCGCAGAAGCACGAAGAGGGGACTAACGATGGAAATGCTGGGGAACATGGAGGTCATCAGGATGGCTCCCACGATGAAAATCTTGCCGGGAAACTTCAAGCGGGCCAGAGCATAGGCGCAGAGAGCGCCCAGGATTAACGAGAGAGCGGTCGTGCCCCCGGCCACGACAAGGCTGTTCAGGATGTTACGCCCGAAGGGGTGCTTCTCGAAAGTGGCCTGGTAGTTCTCCACAGTGAGGTTCGTCGGGAACCAACTGGGGGGCCATTGGATGATCTCGGCGTGGGTCTTAAAGGAAGTGTTAATGGCCCAATAGAGGGGGAAGAAACAGATAGCCACCAGCAAAACGACGGAGCCGTAAAAACCGAACTCGCCCCAGGGGATGACCCTTTTCGAAAGGCCACTACGCTTCATCTACGCCGTCTCCAGACGTAACCCCAGGCCCCGCATGTACAGGAAGCTAAACAAGGCAACAAAGACGAAGACCAGCACAGAGATAGCCGAACCGTAGCCGAACTCGAGGAAGGAGAAGAAGACTTCCTGGTTCATGACCACCAGCGTCCTGGTGCCGCTGGCCCCGCGGGTGAGGACGAAGACCACGTCGAAGACCCGGAAGGCATCCAGAGTGCGAAAGATCAGAGCGACCAGGATGGCTGGGCGCAGCAAAGGCAGGGTGACGCGCCGGAAGCGCTGCCAGGTGCCGGCTCCGTCTATCTTGGCCGCTTCGTAAAGTTCCTCGGGGATGATCTGGAGTCCGGCCAGGAGCAGCAGGGCCATGAAGGGCGTGGTCTTCCAGACATCAGTGACGATGACGGCCCACATAGCCGTCGCTGGCTGTCCCAACCAGGGAACGGGAGCGGAGATCAGATGCAGCTTTACCAGGATGTCGTTGATGACGCCGAACTGATCGTTGTACATCCACTCCCACATGCGGGCCGAGATGACCGTGGGGATGGCCCAGGGCACGAGGACGGCGGCTCGCACCAACCCGCGACCGGGGAAGGTGCGATGGATGACCAGGGCCACTAGCAGGCCCAGCACAAACTCCGCCGAGACGGAAACGACGGTGAAAAAGAGGGTCTGACGCAGGGCGGCCCGAAAATCGGGGTCAAGGAACAGCTTGATGTAGTTGGCCGGCCCGACGAACTTGCGGGCAGTGGCGAACTTGGCGTTGTAATCTTCCAGGCTAAACAGAAAGGTCTGAGCAAGAGGATAAAAGGTGATGAGGAAAATCACGATCAGGGCCGGCAGCATCAGCAGAGCAGCCAGTTGGATTTGGCTCAAACCTCTCTTGTGGATGGTGGTGAGAAACCGCATTCTTTGACCGTCCTCGCCTTTTAAGTCGGGGGAGGCGGGGAAGACTGCCTGCCTCCCCCAACTTGGGCTATATGGTTACTTCTTCACGATATCCGTGATCTTCTTGGCCATGTTCTTGATGGCCGTGGCCGCGTCCTGCTCTCCAGTCAGGGCCTTGTGAGCTTCGGTGAAGAGGACGCTGGAGATCTCAGGATAGCGCGGATGCACCGGCCGTGGCTTGGCACCTATCATGATGTCGAAGAAATCCTTCCAGAAGGGGTTGGCAGCTAGCACGTCGGCATCCTTGTACAGGGACTTGCGAGTGGGACTCAGCCCAGCGCCCAGGGCGGTACCCTTCTGGATCTCGGCGCTGGTCAGGAAGGCGACGAGTTTGAAGGCTTCATCTGGGTTCTGACTGAACTTGTTAACAGCCAGGTTCCAGCCACCCAGGGTTGCTGCGCTCTTCTGGCCAGGCCCGTGCACCATGGGTTTGGCGCCGACCTTGCCTTTGACCGGCGAGTCAGGGGCATTCATGGCCGCCCAAGCGTAGGGCCAGTTGCGCATGAACACGGCATCACCGCGCTGGAAGACGTTGCGGGCATCCTCCTCCTTGTAAGTGGTAACACCGGCCGGTGAGACCCCCGACTTGATGTAATCTACCATGACGCTCAGGGCTTCAACCGCCTTGGGGTTATCGATGACCACGTTGCCTTTGTCATCCAGGACGTCAGCCCCGTTGCCCCAGAGATACTCCATGAGATCGCAGGTTCCTCCCTCGTAGGCATCACCCTGCCAGACGAAGCCGTTCTTGATGCCTTCCTTCTTCGTGATGGCCAGGGCCTGCTCCTTTAGGTCGGCGAAGGTCTCCGGGGGCTTGAAGCCGTGCTTCTCCAGGAGGTCTTTCCGATAGTAGAGCAACCCGGCGTCAGTGAAGTAGGGCAGGCAGACCACCTTCCCTTGATAGGTGCAGCCGCTGAGGGGGCCTTCCAGAAAATCCTTCATGTCAATGCCAGCTTTCTTGATGTAGTCGTCAAGGGAGATGACCCAGCCGGCTGCGGCAAACTCTGCTGGCCAGACAATGTCCAATCGCAGAATATCTGGTGTAGGAAGTTGACCAGCGCTCCAGGTAGCAAACATGTCATGCTGCAAGGTGGACGACCAAGGCATTTCCTGGATCTTGACCTCGATGTTTGGGTTCTCCTTCGTGAAGCGCTCCAGTTGCTTCTGGAGAACCTTGTACCCCGTCTCCCCGGAAGATGGCCCGGTAATAATCAGGGTTACTCTTTTGGGTGCCGGGGTGGGCGTGATGACCACGATCTTCTCCACCACCTTCGGAGTAGCGGTGGGGCCCGGCGTCGGCGTAGGGCCGCAGGCTGTACCAATGGCCACGAGGCCCGAAAGCAAGGTTGCGACAAGCAAGAGATACATGAGCTTTTTCATCGTACTTCTCCCTAACCATATTATACTACGGGTGTCTCCACCCCGCTTCTAACCAGGGTCTCAAGCCCGAACCTGAACTAGCACCACCTCCTTATAAAACAGCAACAATCTACGGAAACGAGCAAGCGATTCATTCGGAGATGCCACAAGCCACAATTGAAGCGAGGTCCCCGATCTACCGGCGAGGCGACCAGTGAGCAGAAGTCTTTCCTGCGCATCACCCCCTCAGTACGATAACAAGAAGCTTTCGCTCAGATAGCCCGGCCTCGCCAGGCGTACGATTTGTAGCAGAGAAGTTCTTTCGATGAGCGAAGAAAGTCGAACAAAAAAACAATCCATTTTACGATGCCAACAGGCTGATTTGTTCGCCACGATAGATCGGAGACTTGAATACCTCCCCCAGCACCAGGCTGGCCGCGCCCCGGGCCCAGGCGTCGTCGCCGGAGGGCTCGATGACGATCTCGAGGCCCTGGGCCAGGCCGTTGAAGGCATGCTGGCGGATCGCCTCCCGCATCGGTCCCAGGCGGAACTCTCCAGCTCGCACCCCCTCGCCGCCGACGATGACCAACTGGGGGTTGAAGATGCTTACCAGATTGGCGATGCCCACTCCCAGGCAGTAGCCCGACCGGGCCAGGATCTCTCGGGCGGTCCCGTCCCCACCATCAGCCGCGCCCACCACCAGGTCCAGGGTCAAACCATCGCCCCCTTCCTCCAGCAATCGCGCCAAGCCCGGGCTTTCACCCCGCTGGGCAGACTCCACCGCCATTCTGACCACCGCTGGATCGGCGGCCCAGGCCTCCAGACATCCCCGCTTGCCGCAGTCACAAAGGGGGCCGTCCTCCCCCACCGTGGTATGCCCGAATTCTCCTGCTCCGCCGAAGGCCCCGCGGTAGAATTGGCCGTTCACCACCATGCCCATGCCGATCCCGCGGCCGATGGTCACCACCAAAAAGTGGTCGTGTTCCCGGCCGTAGCCGAACCATTGCTCGGCGATGGTCAGGGTGTTCACGTCATTGTCCACGTACACCGGTAGCTTGAGCCGCTTTTCCAACGGCTCGGAGATCTTCACGTCCCGCCAGCCCAATATCGCTGAATAGCGACAGATCCCGGCCTCGCCATCGATCACGCCAGAGAGGCCGATACCCGCCCCAATTACCTTCTCCAGGCTGATGCCCGACTCCGAGACCACGGTTCGTATCGCCTGGGCGATGGAATCCAGGGCCGCCTTGACGCCGGGCTTAGCATCGAACGGAAAGGTGCTACGATGGATTACATTAGCGTCAAGATCGGCCAGGGCGCAAATCAATCTGTGTTCAGTGACCTTGAGGCCGACCACGTAACCGGCGTGGGGGTCCAGCCTTAAGAGCACCGGCTTTCGGCCTCCCGAGGATTCCCCCTGGCCAACCGGCTGGATGAGGCCATTTTTGAGCAAAGCGGCGGTGACGCCGGAAACCGTGGCCAGGCTGAGCCGGACCTCTCTGGCGATCTGGGTACGTGAGATGGGGCCCCGGTTCTTGATCAGGTT
>JBFMCB010000121.1:0-9766 GCA_040754915.1 Chloroflexota bacterium
GGCCATTGAGTGGATAGCGGGGAAGGCCAAAAGGACTAGGGGGGAAGATGCTAGACCAGCGGTTACAGTGGCGGACGTGGGGACGGGAAGCGGGTGCATCGCCGTGAGCCTGGCAGTGAATCTCCCAGAGATCCAGGTGTACGCCATTGATCCCTCGCCTCAAGCGTTGGAGGTCGCCTCCCTGAACTGCCATAGACATGGGGTGGGAGGGCGGGTTCGACTGCTGGAAGGAGCCATGTTGGATCCTCTTCCGGAGCAAGTGGACGCGATCACGGCGAACCTGCCCTACGTAAGAACGCGAGACTTGGCCCTCCTGCCCAGGGACATCCGGGACTATGAGCCCCTGTTTGCCCTGGATGGCGGTGAAGAGGGCCTCGATGCTATTTGGCTGTTGCTCCGCCAGGCCCCTTCGCATCTTAGGCCCGGCGGCATCATATTGCTGGAGATCGGCTGCCATCAGGGTGAAGCGGTGAAGGAGATTGCCTTGGGTCATTTCCCGGACGCACGAGTTCGAGTCTTTAAGGACTACGCTGGCGTGGAGAGGGTTGTGGCTATCGAGACGGAGGTCTACTCTTGATCGCCAACACGTCGCTCAGGCTCGTTGCCCTGGACCTGGATGGGACCATCATCGGCCCGGACTTGTGCGTTTCGGAGCGAACCCAGAAGATCATCCAGCGCGCGGTGAGCCGTGGCGTTCACGTCACTATTGCCACCGGCCGCATGTTCCAGGCCACCCTACCTTTCGCTCGGATGCTGGGATTGGCCACTCCCCTGATCTGCTACCAGGGTGCGCTCATTGGCCAGCCTTCAGATGGGGTATTTTTGTTTCACCGGCCCATACCCCTGGAATTGGCTCGCCAGGTGTTAGCGATCGCCCGAGAGCGGGGCTTGCAGCTTAACCTGTACGTGGATGATCAGCTCTATGTGGAGAGGCTCAGCCCAGCGGTTGAGAGCTATGTGGCCCTGTCGCGGATCCAGCCCCGGGTGGTAGGCGATTTGTTGGCTTTTCTAAAGGCCGACCCAACCAAGATCGTCAGCATCAACGACGAGCCAACTACCGATAAATTGGTAGCCGAGATGTCCCAGCGTTTCAATGGGCGATTATATGTGACGAAATCCTATCCCTATTTCACCGAGTTCGCCCACCCGGAGTGCTCAAAGGGCCGGGCCCTGAAATGGTTGGCTTCCTTTCTAGAGGTGAGTCGGGAAGAGGTTATGGCGGTGGGAGACAACCTGAACGATGTAGAGATGCTGGAATGGTCTGGCCTGGGGGTGGCCATGGGTGGAGCAGATGAAGCGGTGAAGCGCAGGGCGGACCTGGTGACTGGGACGCTGGAGGAGGATGGGGTCGCCCAGGTGATAGAGAAATACGTGCTCAGATGAAGGCCCGGGTCCTGCTGGCCTCCAGCGATTTGACGGTGCCCCTGGGGGTAGCCTGCCTCCGGACGGGAGGACTGGTGGTCTTTCCCACGGACACGGTTTACGGGGTAGGAGTCCACGGTTTCCTGCCCGATGCGGTGGAGAGGCTCTACTCAGCCAAGATCCGTCCGCGGCGAAAAGCCATCCCTCTGCTCCTGGCTGAGGCCCAGGACCTGGAGTTAATAGCTCAAGACATACCGGACGCAGCCTGGAAGCTCATCCGGCGTTTCTGGCCGGGGGGCCTGACCCTGGTCTTACGGGCGCGCGAGAGCGTGCCAACCGTGGTGCGAGCGGGAGGGAACACCGTGGCGGCCCGGGTGCCGGACTATCCGTTGGTCCGGGAGTTGATTCGCGCCCTGGGGGCACCCGTGGCGGCCACCAGCGCCAACCTTTCTGGTAGAAGAAGCCCTCGTACTGCTCAGGAGGCGATGGAAGAGCTCGGGGATCGCGTCGATCTGTATATCGATGGTGGAGAGTGCCCCGGGGGAATCGAGTCCACGGTGATAGATATGACCGGCCGGGTGCCCGTCGTCCTGCGCCATGGGGCCATCCCCGAGGAGACGCTGCGCGAGACGATAGCCTTCTAGAGATGCGGCCGAGAACCCCACCGCAGAGAGCGCAGAGCTCGCAAAGGTCTTTCTTTTATCTCTGCGCTCTCAGCGGGCTCCGCGGTAAAAACGACTTTTCGGCTGCGCTTCTAGGGCGAGAAGGCCAGGGTGTACCGGGGCAAGAGGCCAAAGGTCCTTATCGGCCAGTAGGATAGCCAGGCCTTGCCGATGATGTTTTTTCTGGGCAACATGCCCCATGAATGGGAATCGTCGGAATTACCACGGTTATCCCCCAGTACGAAATATTGATCCGGGCCCACCGTGGCGGGGCCGTAGGAGTACACGGCAAAGTGGGAGATATACGGCTCGTCCAAAAGACGAAACTCTTTCCATTCCGGTCTCTTGATGTGGACCCTCCCCTGGCGGATCTCCACGGTCTCTCCTGGCAGGGCGACCACCCTTTTTATGAAATCGTCTCTGGGCCTGGGCGGGGCTACGAAGATCACGACGTCGCCACGCTGCAGCGGAAAGAGGTTCAGGGCCTTGTTCACCATCAGGTATTGCCCATCGTGGATGTTGGGCTCCATGCTGGAACCCTTCACCCGGTAGTTCTGCACCACCGCGCGGACCAGCAAAAAGATGAGCAGGGTCAGGATAGCGGTTTCCAGGAACTCGCGTAAGAGTTTCCAAACGCCGGCCGTGCTGGAGGCGATGCTTTGAGAGGGGGGCGTGATACTCCCGTCTGTTGACAATTGATCCGAACCCTCCAAGAGTTAGCTCCGGTGTGAAAGAGTGGCTTTGAGCGGCCCACATTATAGTACATCCCTCCCGTTTAGGCAAATTGACGATGCTTGTTTTGTCGAAGCGGGGCCTTTATTATGATGGGCGAGAACCATGGTGAAGCTGATTGCTGCATGGAAGCCCAACCTGCCAGGTCATACAGATCGTCTTCTGGCCCCTTCTGTGGGCGTGCTGGCCCTTATCGTCTACCTGCGCACCGTCGCCCCCTCCCTATTAGAAGGCGACCCCAGCGAGTTGGCCGTGGTGAGCTACGTCCTGGGCATCAGCCACCCTACCGGCTACCCTCTCTTTACTTTGTTGGGACACCTCTTCACCCTCTTGCCCGGGGCCGATGTGGCCGGTCGCCTAAACCTGATGGCTGCTCTTGTGGCCGCCGGAGTTGTGCCGCTGGTCTACATCCTCGCGCGCCAATTGGGAGTGGGTCCTTTCGGGGCAGCCCTGGCCGCCACCGCTTTTGCCTTTACCAAGTCCTTTTGGGCCACCGCCGTGCGCACCGACGTGCATAGCCTGAATGCCCTCTTCGTGGTCCTTTCTACGGGTCTCCTGCTGCGCTGGGCCCGGGAGCTGGATCGGGAAGGGGAAGGCGATCCTGGATTGCGGAAGGGTTCGATCTTCTATCTTTTGGTGTTTGCCTTCGTTTATGGTCTCAGCCTCACCAACCATATCACCGCCTGCCTGCTGGCACCAGGCTTTCTGATCTTTTTTCTGATAGCGGGCAGATCATTCTGGCGACGCCCGGCGCGTCTCCTCCTGCCCGCCATCGCTTTTCTGCTGCCTCTTCTGCTCTATCTTTACGTACCTATACGTGGGAGCCGACTTTTGGCCGATCCAGTCCTGGCCCAGGATCCCGCTGGTATTGGCATCCCGCAACGTACTTCCTGGGGGCTCGTCTCGCCTCACTATCGCGCCGGTGGATGGCAAGGCTTCACTAACCTGGTGTTTGCTGGCGATTACTCGCGCGGGCTCTTGAGCGTCCCCTGGGCTGAGGCGCCAGCTCGCCTGGCCACCTTGCCCGGCGTCCTGGAACGCCAGTTTGGCCCTTGGGGCATCTCCCTGGCGCTCCTGGGGCTTGTGTCCCTGGCTCGTCGTAGGCCGCGGGACCTGACCCTGCTGGGCATTATCTTCTTGACGATCGGGGCTCAGATTACCCGCTATGGCGAGCAGGACATCGTCATTTTCCTGATCCCGGCTTACCTGGTTATAGCGCTATGGATGGGGATGGGGGCGGAAGCCATCTTCCAGGCTGGCCGGCGGTGGCTGCAGGGCAGGGTCATCGTGGTCGGCAGGCTGGGCGTAGGTGCGGCTCTCCTGCTCTTGCCCGCTGGCGAACTGGTGAATAACTATCGGAACCTGGATCACAGCCAGGACCGGGCCATCCCTCAATATGCTCAGGACGTGTTGAACCGTAACCTGCCCCCGGGCGCGGTGGTCTTGGGCGATTGGGACGCTGTCACCCCTTTACGCTATCGGCAGGTCGTGGACGGACAACGCCGCGACCTGGTGGTGGTACACGCGGGCATGGGCAGCCAGCGCTTCTACGACATCCTGGAGCGGTGTCGTCGCACCGCGCGACCCGCCTACCTTTTGGAGCTCTTCCCTTCCGAGGAGCGAGACGCTGCGCCCACCCGTTTTCCCAGGAAGGTCACGCCGCTGCCGCTCTACGGCGAGGTGCGGCCCCAGTACCTGGCCTTCACCAATATCGCCGGCCAGGTAGCTCTGTTGGGCTACGACCTGGAGCCTCAATCACTGCGACCTGGCGGAGCGCTACACCTGCGCCTCTACTGGCTGACGCTGGAAGACCTGAAGACAGACTATGAATTCTTCGTCCGGCTGATCGCCCCCGACAGCCGCATCGCCAATCAGATCCAGCGCCCGCCGGTAAGCCCCTGGTTCCCCACCTCACGTTGGCGGCGAGGGCAGGTCTTCTCTGAGGAGACACACCTATTGATCCCTGCCCGCACGCCACCCGGCGCCTACAACCTGGAGGTGGGCTGGAGGAAAGGGACGGAGCTCTTGCCGCTGCTGCGCCAGGGCTCCTCGCCGGAGGCCGGCCCAATCGTCCTGCGGCAGATGATGGTTGGGCCTTGATCGAGTATTTCGTTCAATCCTCCCCCACCAACCGGCCTCACCGGCAGGAGCCGGTGGAGTGCCAGCGGTATTGACACCATGGGTGGGGGCAGGTAGAATACCCTCCTGACACTTAGACGGGCATGCCTGGCTCGTGAGCAACGTCATGAGGCCTGGCGGCTTGCTATAGGTCAGGGCCCTCCGTGGGTGGTCCCGTCGGCTATCCTGTCATTCGCGTTCAGGGGAGTGCTGCCCGGTGAAGGTGTCGGTCGTGTTGCCGACCTATAACGAGCGGGAAAATATCGGCGGTCTGATCGGGACGCTCCTGGGGATCTTGGGAGATGCGGCGGAGATCATCGTGGTGGACGATAACTCCCCCGATGGGACGAGCGAGGTCGTCGAGCGCATAGCCGGAGAGGAACGCAGGGTCAAGTTGGTGAGGAGACTTCACGAGAGAGGACTGCGTTCGGCCATTGCTGCTGGCATTGCGCATAGCGGCGGGGATGCGATTGCGTGGATGGACTGCGATCTCTCCATGCCGCCAGAGGTGGTGCCGGGCCTACTCCGGGCCTTAGAGACCTCGGACATCGCGGTTGGCTCTCGTTACGTCCGCGGCGGCTGTGACGTGGGCCACTCCCCCCTGGCCCGCCTGTTCAGCCGAGCGATCAATCTCATGGCCTCACTGTTCTTGGGAGTCTCCATTAGGGACTACACCAGCGGTTTCGTGGTGGCCAGGCGGCCCGTGTTCACCGATATTCAGTTGGTGGGCGATTATGGCGAGTATTGTATTGATTTCCTATACCGGGCACGAAAGATGGGCTTCCGGGTGGTGGAGGTCCCCTATCGCTGTGTCCCCCGGCGGCATGGCCAATCGAAGACGGGCACCAACGCGGTCGAGCTGATGCGACGTGGGGTCAAGTATATCACGACCATTGTCAGGCTGCGTTTTCCATCTTGGGGCCGTTGACCTAGCTGCTTCCTGGGAAGATCCTGGGCAGCAACAGGGGTGGAGGTGCTCAAAGAAACGGTCCTGTCGCTGGAAGAATTGCGAGCTCTGGCGACAGCGCCTAACTGGTTGAGGTCCAGCCTTTTGACTTCGATGAGCATAGCTACTGGAGCGCAGCAGAAAAGCCTAGCCAGCATTACCGTTTGGTTCCGGGAGCATTGGCTTGAGCTGATCCTTCTTTTAATAATATTGGTCGCAGCCCTTGGTCTCCGTCTGTACCGGCTTGATGGCGCGCCGCCTGGGCTGCAGCACGATGAGGTATTCCAGGCCATTTTCGCCATGGAGATCCTGGCGGGTGCTCGTCCCGTCTTCTTCGAGGCGAACGGCGGCGAAAGTGCGCTCTACGCCTACTTCGTGGCCCTGGCCATGAGGCTACTGGGCGAGTCGTACCTGGCCATTCGCCTGGTTTCGGTCTTCTTCGGGATGTGGAGCCTCTTGGCAGGGTATCTCCTGTGTCGTGAGCTCTGGGGCAGGTGGGTGGCGCTCCTGGCGACGGGAGGGTTAGCGGTTTCCTTCTGGCACGTCTTCGACAGCCGGGTGGGCCTGACACCCATCAGCATGCTGGCGTTGGCACTGACGAGTTTTTGCTTCTTTTGGTGGGGTCTACGTCGCAAAAACGCATTGCTCCTGGCGGTGTCCGGGCTCTTCTTGGGTGGCTCACTCTACACCTATCTCTCTGCCCCCGTGATCCCCGTTGCCCTGTTCCTCTTTGTAGTTTATCTCGTGTTCTGCCAGCGGCAACTTTTGAGAGACAATGCCTTTGGCCTCCTCTTGCTCTTTGTCATTGCGGTGGCGGTCGCCGTGCCTCTGGCGCGCTTCATTGCCACCCATCCTGCTACCTCCACCGCCAGGGTACGTGACCTCTCCGTCGATCTGGCGGCCTTAGCTCAAGGCGACCCGGCCCCGATCCTGGCGGATACACTGGGCGTATTGGGCATGTTCACTTTTCGGGGGGACCCGAAGTGGCGATACAATATAGCGGGGCGCACGGTGTTCGACCCGGTCACCGGGCTATTGTTTTACATTGGGTTGGCGCTGGCGATCGTCAGATGGAAACGGCCCGAATACGCCTTTCTGCTGGTCTGGACAGCGGTCCTGACCTTACCCAGCGCCCTTAGCCCCGAGAACCCCTCAACCCTGCGCTCCCTGGGCGCTATCACCGCCATTTACTCCTTTCCGGCCATCGCCTTGGCCGGGCTGTGGAAACTGGCGAGCCCCAGGGTGGGACCCGGCGCTGGTTCCTTGGTGCTGGCGGGAGCGGCGTTGTTGATGGGCGTCAGTGGTTTCAGTACCTATAGGGACTACTTCGTTGTCTGGGTGAAGAGCCCCGAGGTGAGGGAGGTGTACCGGGCTGACCTGGCCGAGGCCGCGCACTACCTTGATCGCGCTGCGCTGGAGAGGCCGGCCTTTGTGTCCGCGACCTACTTCTCGGACCTGGACCAACAGAGCCTGCAGCTCATGGCCGGGAAGCGGCATCGCCTGAGGTGGTACGATGGCAAACGGAGCGCGGTGCTCCCCGCCTCGCCCGTAGGTCAGGCCGCGACCTACGTCTTGCCGGCCACCGGCATGCCCCCGCCGGATCTCCTGGGTCGCTATTATCAGCGCATGAGAGTGGTCCATCGGGGGCTGGACCCTCAGGGCAACACCGCCTTTGTGGTCTACCAGGCCGGGCCGGAGGTCATCGAGGGGTTGCGTCGGGTGGAGCCAGAGAGGCCCATGGCGCTTCGAAGCCAGAACGATATCGAATTCCTGGGCGTGGACTTGCCCGGTCGGGTTGCTGCCGGCGAGAGGGCCAATCTGACCCTGTACTGGCGGATATCGGCTAAAGCCCGGTGGTCCGATGCGGATCCCCCGTTGATCTTCGTTTACCTGTTGGATAACGGGGGATACCGGTGGGCAGAGGAGAACTACCTGGCCTTGATGCCCTCGCAGTGGGAATACGGCGATGTGGTGATCAGCAGGCTCCAGCCCCTGCTGCCGGCGGATGCGCCCCCTCGGCCTTACCGGGTTGCCTTGGGGATGAAGACCCTTAAGGGGACCCACTTCATGCTGCGTGAAGCGGGTGGGGAGCCGGTGGGCTTGCAGGCCGTGGCCGGCGTGATCCAGGGGGAACGGAAGGGAGGGCCACCGGCGGGATTTCAGCCGCCCATCCAATTTCCGATCGAGGCTAACTACGGCGACCAGATACAGCTCATCGGGGTGGCGGCCAAAGAGAAACTGAATCCCGGGGACACCCTGCGGCTGAGCGCCTTCTGGAGGTGCACGGCGCCGGTCCCCAGAGACTACGTCCTGCGCCTGCGCATGGTCCGCCCGGGCGGCGAAATCCTGCGGGAGCTAGAGGAAACCCTGCTCAAGGATGAATACCCCACCAGCCGGTGGAGGCCGGGAGAGCTCCTGCGCACCTATCACGACCTGCCGATCCCCGTTGACGCCAAGCCCGACAAGGGGCTGCTGCAGCTCACCCTTCTGGATGATGATCTGAAGGGGCTCGTCCCGGGCCGCACGCCCAACGTCCTGGGGTGGGAGATCACCGGGCGCCCCCACGTCTTCACCCCTCCGCGCCCGCAGAACCCCCTGGCCCGCGACCTCGCCGACGGCGTGCGTTTCCTGGGCTACGATGTCGCCCCCACTACGGTCAGGCCGGGTGAGCCGATCAGCGTCACGCTCTACTGGCAGGCATTGGAGACACCCTCCAGGTCCTATACGGTTTTCGTGCATCTCCTGGACGGACAAAACCGCCTCTGGGGACAGGAGGACGCTCTCCCCGGCCACGGTCTCTTTCCTACTAATACCTGGGTGCCAGGCGAGTTCCTGGCTGACCGCTTCGAGTTCAAAGTAGACCCCGATGCCCCGGCCGGAGATTATATCATCGAGGCAGGCATGTACGACTACCTGACCGGACGGCGCCTCCCGGTGCTGGATGGCCAGGGCCGGCTTGGGGACGACCGCCTAGCCTTCAAGCCTGTCCAGGTGCGGCGATAGAATAGAGGGCTACATCCACCAGCGCCACAAGAGATAGGCGGTGAGGCTCCCGACCATAGAGCTCAGGAAGTTGACCCCGTCGTTGTCCAGTCGGCGCCAACCGCGGACCTGGGTCGTGGCCTGGCCGCACGAATGCGTTCGCCTTTCCGTTTCTTTGTCGCAGCGAGGGCAGTGGTATATCCCCTGGGCCCTGGCCCCCAGCAAGCTATCAAACATGGCTCCCGTCAGGCCGCCGGCCAGGGAGACCAGGACGATGAGGAAGGCCGGGCCAGAGCGATTTACCTGGAAGACCAAAGAATTCAGGAAATCGAACAAAAGCGCCACCAGGCCGATGAAGGTCGCCGCCAGGGCGGCGGCGCCGGTCCCCAGGAGGGTGATGCCTCCCGAGGTGCCTACCGGCACGATCTTGCCGCTGGCTATCGACCGGGGAGGGCTTTTGCTCAGCACCCCCAGTTCGGTGGCCCAGGTATCAGCGTTGACCGAGGCCATGGCCCCCAGGAAGGGGGCGAAGAGGGCCGGGCTTGGGTAGAAAAAATTGAACAGGGCCAGGATGGCGGCCCAGCCGCCGTTGGCCAGGGTTTGGCCCAGGTCTCGATGTCCGGTTTTGGCGAACTTCTCCGCCAGGTGCTCCTTTTCTCGCCACCTGTAGCGCGAGAGCCAACTGGAGGAGAGAAAGAAAGCGATGAGCACGAGCCCCCAGGTCCAGCCGCCAAAGCCGAAGATGGTGGTCCCCACCAGTATAGCCCCCAGCATCCCGCTCCGAGAGAGGGCGCGCTTGGCGTACCCGCCCCAGGCGATGAGGGCGCTCAGGGCCAGCCCGGCCACGAGACCCATGGCCCCATCAAAGGCGTTCAACCCGCATTTCCCCCGCTGATTTCCGGGCAAAAGGCCCGGCGGCGAGTATACCATAGCATAGTCGACGCCGCAATGCTATAATGGCACC
>JBFMCB010000122.1:0-9596 GCA_040754915.1 Chloroflexota bacterium
GGCATCAAAAAACATCTCGGCAATCTCCCGGGCAGCCCGGCAATGCCGCTCGTAATTGGCGTTAACGGACGCTAGAGCATCGGCCGCCTCCTCAAGCGTCGAGAAGCGAAACATTCCCTCACCGCTCGGAAGGAAGGAGCTTGGCCCGGTATGCTGTACCACAACCGGCTTGCCGCTGGCCAGGTAGCACAGGGTCCGGTCGCTGATCCAGGCATTTTGGAACTTCATGCAGGAAGGCTTGGCGCAACTGAACTCGCCGCGCGAACCCTGGATATAGGATTGATACATCTCGGGAGTCCTGGTGACTTCAAGGGAATAGCGAACCCGCCAGCCCTGGCGCTCCAGGGCACGCCGGTCTTCTTCATCTCCGTCACCCAGGTACAGCGCCAGTTCGAGCGCCTGGTTCGTTATGTGCGGCAGCTCCGCGAACCGCAGGAACGCCGCTCGTTTGGTGTTGTCGTAGAGCTCCGCACCGTCTCGGATCCAGTCGACCGTATTCCAATTGGAGACTGTGGTAAATGCTTCGCAGTTGGGGTCATACACGTATGGCCACCGGTCAAGACAGACCGCCGGGCGGATGTGAATCCACGGCAGGCCGCAGTCCGGAAAGTGAGCGGCTGGTGTCCCGACCGTTTCGCCCGTAGTGAAGTAATAATCATGCCGGTGGACGGCAAGCTGCCCCCGGCTGATCCAGAACTGAAGCAACCCTGGATCGATATCGACCAGCGCGGTGCGTCGGAAGCGCGCAAGCAGCGCCGGATCCATAGCATAGTGGAAATTCAACAGGAGATCCGCCCGGTCGAAAATCGCTTCCGCCTCGGACCAGGTAAGGCCGGCGTATTCAGCTGGAAGGCCGGAAGCGCCTTGCGGCCCGCGGCTTACGTAAAGAATAAGCTTGCTGCCTAGCCCGTATGCTTCCATCCGCGCAGCAAACGTAGAGAGTACGGCGGTGTCCTGCTCCTGATCGCCGCTGCTGCGGAAGTTCTCCAGCCAGTAGATGTCACATCCCAACTGGCGCAGGCCCTGCGCGTACTGCATATAGACCCAGAAATGCCCGCCGCCTTCAAGGAAATTTGCGACATTGAATGGCGAGATGACAACGATGGACATGAAGTTCCTCCGCTAGATCGGCAAACACGGTAGGAGATTGCCAAGGTCACGGAAATTGACAAGTTGGATCGACCGCTGCGTCAGGGCCTGGTAGGTGCGGGAGTCACACAGGGTCCGCAATTCGATTTCGCGCTCGTCGGAGTAGCCGGATGAGAAATCCAGGTCGACGTAGCCAGGATGGCAGCCCAGTTCGGTGATGCCCTCTTGGATCTCTGTCTCCAACATCCGAACCAAACTCTCCACACCGATCTGCTCCAGGTGTGTCTCTCCGCCCCACTGACCATAGAACTTCGAAAAGTAGCGGACCGAGGAGTGTTCCCGCAAAGGCAAGTCGTATGGCCGCGCCAGTTCAAGGAAGTGCGGCAGCAGCCGAGGGTCCCGGTGCACGTTGTGGTGGGAGTCTAGATGGGTTGGCAGATGCCCCACCAGCTCTTGAAAACGGAAGAACTGGTGGTATAACTCGGTACGGCAGTTGTCGGCGGATGGGGCGGCTACCCGATTCTTTCCCTCGTTCACGAGGTGTATGTGCAAGCCTACACTCAAATCCGGCGCGGCGCAACTCAGCAAGGCCGCTTCTTCGCTCCACGGCGTGGTCACGATCAGGCTCGCGCTGGTCAGGATTCCCTGGCGATGGGCTTCGATGATTCCGCGGTTGATTCCATGGCTGGCGCCGAAATCATCCCCATTGACAATCAAGTACTTCATTCTGGTCCATCCTCGCTAGAAAACAATGGCGGATCCTATTCTGCAACTGCCACCGGGGACCGCGCGCTTGAGGTAACCGGTTGAACGGCGCCTGGACTCACGGGATACTGTCCCGCCTTGGATAAGGGAAGGACCGGCTCCAACATCTCAAACCATTGCTCGATGGCTGCTAACTCGTCGAATCCCCACTCGGCGCGATCTTGCAACAGGGCAATCGCCGGCCATATCACCCGATTGGCGAATCGGGCACACTCTGCCGTCTCGAAGAGCAGGTTCAAATCCGGTGCGGCCGGCAAGCCCTGGCCCAGGGACCCCGCCGCCTCTCGGTACATGTCTAAGAGCCACAGCCGTTGGTGGGTTGGGAAGCGCAAAAGAAACGTCGAAAGATCATAGCTGACCGGCCCGACGCCGACGCGGTCCCAGTCGATGAGTCGCGCTTGCGACCCGTTCGGAGTGGCAAGGACGAAGATGTTGGTGGTCCAGAGATCGCCGTGAAGGAGCGTCTCAGGTCCACCGAGTTCCGCCAGCGCTTGCGCTCGGAACGGTCGTTCGTCGAAGAGTTTATACATTCTTTCAAGCAAGCGATCCCGCAAGGCTAAACATTCCGAAGATAGCGCGATCGCGGGAGGCCGGAGCAATTCCAGGCCACAGATGGCGTCACGTACGTTCGATGTAAAGTGGTGGATGCCTAAGTCACCGCCATACCGGCGACACTCAGGTAGGAGAGGGTGTCCGGCGAACCGGATGTGGAGCTGAGCAATCAAATCAATAGCCGCCTCCACATGCTTAGGAGCTAGATCGCCTGTGGCCAACGTTCTGTCTCCAAGGTCTTTATAGATATGCCACACGCTCTGGCCACTCCGGTCTGCAGCGACGCCCAATAAGGGGGGGCTACACTCGCTTAAACCGATCGCCGGAAGCCAGCGTTCCGTGACGAGCTGATTGCGTTGAGCGAACTCGGGATCCAAACGCTTGACCACCAACGAGCAAATTTGACCGTTGGCGTCGAGCTGCAGGCGGTAGACACGCGATTTCAGCCGCTGCCGGCCGATCACACGGCCTGTAACGTCAGGCCCGCCAAGCAGCTCCTGCAGCGAAGTATGGAGTTCGGGAAGTCCAGGTTGTCCGCTATCTTCCAGTAAGGAGTCAAACCCCTCAATCATATTAACCTTTCCCCCGGCAGGCGGCCTGGGCCCCAGATGTCACGATTGGTTCTCTGGGCAATACATAGACCGTCGCCATCACGGATGTACTTGTAGCCAGTCGTGAAGCTTGTCGGCCAGGCAAGCGAGAAAGCGACGTTTGCATAGACTCACTGCGCCCATGTGGCTGCCTGGATTGCATCAGATAGTCCAGTTTGGTAAATCCTCATCTCTTCCACAGCCCACCCTCCCCCTTCGTACGCGAGCTGTTGAGCTCTCCAGTTGAGGGCGGCCAGGCAGCGGAACGCTTTCCCACAGTTCGCGAGCTGCTGGATCGTTTGGAAATCCAGACTCGGCCAGTGATCTCGCACGATCGACCAATAGATAACGATGTTCGGATTTGCCGAGAAGCCCCCCGAACCCAATAGCGCCGATGGCGCCAAGTCCGGGGCGGGGATACCCCAGCCTGCCTTTTCCCAGTCGAAGGCCAGGAGAGCAACTCCGGCCTGCCCGGTTCGAACGCGCAGGTTCTTTCCGGTGAAGTCGCCGTGGACGAGAGTCCGCGGTAGCGCTGCACAAAACTCCTCCACCCGCTGCCAGCGTGATTCCAGGAAATCGCACTGGGAGATGATGTTCTCCAGTACCACCCGGCCGTCAGCCTTCAACTCGGGATTGGTGAGGTTGCGAAGGATCTTGGCGCGTCCTGATTGCAGGTGTTCCAAATAGTGGCCCGGCCCTCGGTCAGCCAGACAATCTGCTGCAGTAACATAGGCTGCAGACGTATGCAGGTGGCCCAGCCACTGCGCGGCAAGGGCACGGTGTTCCTCAATGTGGGGTGAATAACTCTCCCCACCGGCGTCCTCAAGGAAGAGCCAGCAGAACTGGCTATCAGGCTCCCCTACCAATCCATAGTAGTGGACAACAGTTATGGGCAAGTGCGGGAGGATTTCCTCATAGATGGTCTGTTCTATTACCGCGTCGGCTTGCCGGCAGCGTTTGGCGATAACGGCAGAGCCCGCCAGCCCGACCCCCTCCAGGCAGTATATGGCCGACTTTTTTTTCTCGCGTAAGATTTCGACGCTTTCAGGTTCGACGCGTTCGGGCAGGAGTCTACGCCAGGCCTTGACGGCCGGGTGTGCAAGCAGGTCGGTCTGCAATAGCTCGCGAGGGGCGTGTTTAGGCATTGGCTTTGCTCCCGTCATAGACGGCCGGGACCCGCCGGCCAAGAGCGAGCATCTCCCTAACGGCTATGGACGCGTCTGAGGGTACATCAACCAGGCGTCCGTTTTCGATTTCTAAGATCACGTCGCAGTTCGCCAATGTGCTCAGGCGGTGGGCGATCATAAAGGTCGTGCGGCCACGCATGAGGTGCTCCATCGCTTCCATGATCGCAGTCTCGGTCTTAATGTCGACCGAACTGGTCGGCTCGTCGAGGATCAGTATTGGAGCGTCCTTCAAGAAGGCGCGGGCAAGCGCGATACGCTGGCGCTCGCCGCCTGAAAGGGACATCCCTCGCTCCCCTACCAGCGTGTCGTAGCCCTGAGGCAGGCGGACGATGAACTCATGGGCGCCGGCTGCCTGCGCGGCCGCGACAATCTCGTGATCGCTGGCGCCGGGACGGGCATAAGCGATGTTCTCGGCAATGCTCGTCGAGAAGAGCACCGGCTCCTGGAGGACGATAGCGAACTGGTTGCGCAAATCGGCCAGCTTGTAGTTGCACAGATCGACGCCGTCAAGCAGGATCTGGCCGGCCGTTGGATCGTAGAAACGGGTCAACAAACTCGCGAGAGTCGTCTTGCCTGCGCCGGTCGCGCCCGCGATGCCCAACCGAGTTCCGGCAGGAACCTCGAAGGAGATGTCGTACAGGGCCGGGCGATCCTTCTCGTAACCGAAGGAGACATTGCGAAAGGTGACAGTGCCACGGGCGCGCGTGATCGACCGAGCCTTCGGCCGTTCAACGACGTCTGGCGGCTCGGCCAGGAGCGAAAAAGCACGTTCGGCCCCGGCCAGATGGGATTGCAGGCTGGCTATCTTCCTGCTCATGGTCTTTAATGGCGCGTAAAGCTGCGTGAGATAGCCCATCACCAGGAGCAGCTCGCCCAGGGTAAGGACGCCCGCCTGGACATGGCTGACGCCGATAAAGAGGACGGCCGAGGTCCCTAGCGCGATGGTCAGTCCGACGACAAGGCCCAGGACTCCCTCGGCCAGGGCGAGGTGAATACGTGCCTGCATGCCCTCGTCGGAGCGGCGAACAAAGCGCTCCTGTTCACGTCGCTCTTGCCCGAACGCCTTCACCACGCGGATAGCAGACAGCACCTCCTGCACCACCGATATGGCCGAGCTTTCGAGCTTTCTCACTTCGCGCGACTGTTGGCGCAGGCGCCGCCGATAGATCTGTGTTACCAGGAAGAGAATAGGCGATACTCCTAGCGCGACCAGGGCTAACTGCCAGTCAATCCGGGCGGTAACATAAATCATCCCGGCTACCGTAACGCCCGCGGTAATAAAGGGGATGACGCCGTCGATCGCGATGTACTGGATGGCAGGGGCGTCATATTGAATGCGATACGTCGAGTCGGAGGTGCCCTTCGAGTCGGTATAGGTGAGCGAGAGTCGCTGGATATGGCGGAAAAGCTGGGCCCGGAACTCAAGGACCAGCTTTTCGCTTGTGTAAGCGCGTAGCAGCGAACTCGCGAGCTCTTGAAGCAAGCTCAGCATGCTGATGGCTATCAGAAGGCCGGCCACGATAAACAGCACGGCGCTGTCGGAATGAGTGACGGCCGCCGATAGCAGCGCGTCGAGGAAGCCAGGGAGGGGGTAGGAGTCAATCACGCTGTCGACGGCAATCTTCAGCGGCAGTGGAGTAAGCAGCGCAAGGGGACTCGACAGCAGACTGATGAGAAAGATGCCCGCGATGTGGGGCCAGTAGGGTCGCGCCTGGCGCAGCAGCCGCCGGTACAGGGTGACGTCGGTGTAACTAGTTGCAGCCATATGCCCCTTCTATCCTGCCTGGCTGCTCCAGTGCGCCCGGGACAGTGGCCGTGGCGCTGGAGTGCTCCTGAAGCGCACGCAGCACCCCAGCCATAGCCGCGGCGCACTGCTGTAGCGTACATAGCGCGAGCAAGGCCGCCACCAGTCCGAGAATGATAGCGGCAACCCAGGCCTGATCGAGTGCCGCCCCGGAGGCGAGGATGGCACACACCAGAGTCAGTGCAAGCCCTCCGGAGGCGCACCTGGGCCATGTGCGGAAGCGTAAGAGCTGCCTGCCCAGACCGTGCTCTTCGATCGCCATGATGATACGGACGGCACCAAGCATCCCACCCTGTATCTCCAGGTCCCAGCGATCGTAGTCGCCTCCTCGGAGAACATTGGCGCCATCCGTCCGGAGGGTCGCTTCGATCGATTGGAGCCGCGCGCTGGGAGCTCGCCAGCGTTCTGTCCAGATAGCGAGCGTCCGCGGCCGCGGCAGTGCGAAATCGCGCGCATCATACCGCCACCGGGAGGTGAGGCCATTGTGCTGGCGGCCGCGCAGGCGCGCCAGTGGCTGGAGCAGATGCAGCCACGCCGTCAAAGTAAGCAGCTTCAGCCGGGTAACACCCCGGCAGGGCGTTGTCGTGAACGAAGCCTGGGCCGTGCCCAGGCCAGCCTGGACGAGGGTCGCGGCCAAGGCAAGGATGAACAGGGGCAGAAACAGCAGCAGCGGTGTCCAGAACATGCCCAGGGCAGTCAGCATAGCCAGGGTGACGCTGACCAGGTGCCATTCGGGCATCAGCGGCAGCGACTCGAATATGCCAGTCACAGGTTGGTATAGGGGCTGAAACGGCGCGCTGCCCCAGATACCATGATAGATTCGTCCTGTCCGGCGCAAGATGGACCTGAGACTCTTGCTATAGACCCGCCCAGCCCATGTGAGATAGCCGGCGGCGTTGTACTTCCCCGGCCATTTCCGTTGCAGCATCGCCTCGGCCTGGCCGTAGCCATATTGCTGCCTCCAGTAGGCTCGGACCGAGTTGCGGCGATGGTGCCAGACCATGGCGGCCGGGCTGAATCCCAGTGTCCACCCACGCTCTTGCAACCGCCAGCACACGTCGACGTCGTCGCCGGCGACGCGGAACTGTGGATCGAATCCGCCAATGGCCTCGAGGCAGGCTTTACGGAACGCCATATTACAGCCTGGGATGTGCTCGGCCTCCTGGTCGGAGAGGAGAACATGGACAGGGCCGCCCGGCGCATTGGCCACGCAATCGGCGATGAACCCGTCACCGGGAGGCGCGATATTCGGGCCGCCCACGCCGGCATGTGCTGTGCTCATGAAGGTGGCGGCGAGATAGGTCAACCAGTGCGGGTCGGGGTAGGCATCGTCGTCGAGATAGGCGATAATCTCGCCGGTAGCGGTTTCCATACCGATATTGCGGGCATTGCTCAGGCCACGTTGTTCCGTGGCGATCACGTGGACGCCGTATTCATGCGCAATGGATGCAGTTGCGTCGGTCGAGCCATCGTTGACAACGATTACTTCGAAATTGGGATACTCCAGCTTCTGCAAGCCTTCCAGGCAGTCGCGGATGGTCCGACCCCCATTATAGCTACAGACGACCACCGAGACACGCGGCCAGGCCAGGTCCGACGGGAACGGTGCTTCGGCGAGGACTTTACGGACGGTCGCCAGCGCGGGCTTTGGCTGGCGATCACGGCGGGTGAGGCCGAAATCCCAGTCAGCGACCTCAGCACCACCCCTGTACCACTCGTCAGTCCAGGCATACACGAACGCGCCGGCGCAGCCGGCTGCAAATGCTGTGCGCACCTGCCAGTCGAGGATGCACGCCTGGGTGTCCTCGCCGTTCCTACGGCTATCCAGCCCGACCTCGCTCATGATCAGCGGGCGATCGCCCACAAGATTTTGCAGGCGCGCGAGATAGGCCTCGAGGTATTCCTGCTCCTCGAGGTAGACATTGAAGCAGACAAGATCCAGGAAAGGAAGCTGCAAATACTCAGTGGAGGGATAGTTCACGTAGGTGACGAGGCCGCCAGGGTCCTCGGCTTTGGCCGCCCGGTAGAGGCGCGCGATATAGCGCTCGATCCGCCAGCGGCCGTACCAGCGCACGATCGATGCCGGGAGCTCGTTGCCGATCACGTAGCAGAGGACAGCCGGGTGACCAGTGCAGGCACGGACCCCGGCGCGCACCAATCCCTCTATATCGGGGGCCCCTTTCTTGTCGGTAAGAAACCCGATATACCGCTCCACAGGCAGACCCACCATGACGCGGAGGCCGTACCGCTGTGCAGCGTCGAGAAGCCAGCGTGGCGGCACGGTGTAGGTGCGGACCGCGTTCAGGCCGTTTGCCACCATCAGGGCGAAGTCTTGCTTGACAACCTCTGGGTCGGGATACTCGTCGCCCCCTTCACGAGGGCGAAATGTCCCGTATGTAACGCCACGGATGTACAACTTCTCATCACCCAAAAAGATGAATTTGCCGCACACACGTGGCCGTCCACGCGTCATGACAGGTGTCGATATAGGGGGGATTTGAGCCCGATTATGGTTTAAGACCCCGTTTCCCCTGCTTCCCCCCGTCTTCTCTTTTGGGTGAGGCATTGCACATTGGCTCCAACAACCGCGGAGAGGTTACCGTCAATAACATCCATTCCCCAGCTTCCTCGACGGGCTGCTGACGAAACTCGCTCAACACTGAATAGTCAAAGCCCGGATCACTCAGTTCTAATCCCAGGACGTATTTCCAGTCAATCCGGCCCCGCACCGCTTCGGTTGCCTGTCAACCGGTTAAATTCTCAATGAATTGCATCACTGGCACCATTCATTGCCAATCGACTTGAGCTCTTGTCCAACTGTCCCGAAGAGGGATATACCTCAGCAAAGGTTGCATGCTCAAGGACGGTCCTCAAGCCCGCCACTTCATTAGTCAACTTCGCCTACAAAATCAATATCTTACACTCCTGAGGAAAAGGAAAATGAACCACCTCACTTTTACCTGCGAGTCGTTTGTCACCTTATTTTTGCAAAAATAAGGTGACAAATTAGAAATCTTTTGTTAAGTGAATATGAAGATGGAAAAAGTGTAGGTTATAAAGTGGGAATTTGATGATGCTTCTGAATAGGCACTACGAAATCTGCTGTGTGGAATCATATTAGGTGACCGTCTATTAGTGTGAGTGACTGACGGCTACTACCAATTGAGCTATCGATCAAGTGAAATTCTCTGTAGTGTGATCCGCCCTTACTGAGTAAAACTGTTCAAATATTAACTTTTAGTTTAACAAATTTTTCTGGCCTTACCCACTGCCAAATGGGAGGTATATACTAAACCAATGGCTAGTTTAAAACCAAATAAAGTTAAGTAAATGGCCTAGGCTAAATAGCTGACTCGCCTCTTTGGCCCAATTACCCACCGGCACAACTTCGGTCACTGTGGGTTTGCTCTGGATGAGCGTGCCCGTCTTATCCAACATCACCACTTTGACACGGTGGGACATTTCCAACGCCTCGGCACTACGAAACAGCACTCCTTTCTCCGCGCCCTTGCCAGTGCCGACCATGATAGCGGTAGGTGTGGCTAGGTCTAACACGCAGGGGCAGGCGATGATGAGCACCGCCCCAAAGTTAACCAGTGCAAAGTTGAG
>JBFMCB010000123.1:0-9568 GCA_040754915.1 Chloroflexota bacterium
CGCTTCCCTGAAGCAGCAGCTCCCTGAGATCGATGATATAATACGCTACGTCCAACCCATCATCCTTGATGACGTAGCCGTCAAACTAGGACCCTGGAGTGGATACAATGTCCTGGCACATTACCGTCATAAGAAGGGTGTTGAACGAAGATCGCAAAACTGGTCTCAATGCGGTATAATGGGGCATCTTGTTCAGGAGACTGTCTCCATGCCACAACGCTTCAGAAAGACCTTCAAGGAGAGCTTTTTCGGCGACTTCATCTACTCAATGGCTATTCCGGAGGACCATTTCTTGGCCCAATTGGATAAAGTGATCAACTGGGAGCAGTTCACTCCCCTTCTCATCGAAGCCTACAAGGGCAAGGCCGAGCGCGGGGAAGTGCCCTACCAGCCCACCATGATTCTCAAGATGCTTCTGCTCTCCTATCTGTACGACATCTCCGAACGCCGCGCGGAGGATCTCTGCAACTACTACCTGCCAGGCAAACAGTTGACTTCTATTTCCCGTTATGGTATATTTCGCGCCGCAAATGCCCCATGGGCAGTTTTTCTTTTAGCGAGGTGGTAGAACATCACAAAAGACCTGCGCGTCAACGATAGGATCCGGGCAAAGCAGGTTCGCCTGATTGGTCCCCTCGGGGAGCAAATAGGCATCATCACTGTTCCGGAGGCGCTGCAGATCGCACAGCAACACGGCCTGGATCTGGTGGAGGTGGCTCCCACGGCGGAGCCGCCAGTGTGCCGCTTGCTGGACTACGGTAAGTTTCGCTACGAGCAGGCTCGGAAGGAACGCGAAGCCAGGAAGAGCCAGAAGGTCGTCTCGCTAAAGGAAATGCGGCTCAGGCCTAAGATCGATGAGCACGACCTGGCCTTTAAAACCAGGCTGATCCAGAACTTTCTGAGAGACGGGGACAAGGTCAAGGTTACGGTGATCTTCCGGGGCCGCGAGATCACTCACGCTGACCTGGGACGAGATATCCTGAATCAGGTGACCAGGGACCTGGGTGAGATGGCGGTGGTGGAGCGGGCGCCTCTCATGGAGGGCCGCAACCTGACCATGATCCTGAGCCCCGTGGCGGCCAAGCAAGGCCCGGCCGGGACCAGGTGAGCAGGACAAAAGCGGCTCCTCGCCACTTCGCCGTTGGGTTTTTGCCTTCACGACTTGTTCTTTTCCCGTAATTTTGTATCTGCCAAATAATGAGGAGTCACATGCCCAAGATGAAAACCAGCAAGACCGCTTCCAAGCGGTTCACCATCACCGGAAGCGGCAAGCTAATGCGCACCCGAGGTGGAAAAAGCCACCTGAGGCGGAATAAGGCATCGCGGGTCAAGGGCGAATACGACGAGATGCATCCGGTGAGCCCGGCGGACGAGAGCCGCGTCAAGCGCCTCCTGCCCTATGGGTCGTAGCCGGGCATAGGTCAAACCCTTACGCCTGCATTGCCGAAAACTGGCCTGAGGCCAGTTTTTTGTGAGGACGATTAGCTTAGCCAACTATTTATGGAGGTTGAGAATTGCCCAGAGTCAAACGGGGTGTCCCCGCTCACCAGCGGCACAAGAAGGTCCTGAAAGCCACCGAAGGACACAAGGGCACCAAACGCTCGCTATATCGCCCAGCGCACGAATCGCTGCTCAAGTCCCTGGCCTACGCCTACCGCGATCGCCGGGACCGAAAGCGCGACTTTCGGCGCCTGTGGATCGCTCGTATCAACGCGGCAGCGCGCCTGGCCGGGCTAACCTACAGCAAGTTGATCGCCGGCCTGGCCAGGGCTGGAGTGGCGCTGGATCGAAAGACCATGGCCGACATGGCCGTAAACGACCCTCAGGTCTTTGGGCGGCTGGTGGACATAGCGAAGGCCAACGGCTAAACGGGAATCCGGTGCGCCGACGGTCACCAGCACCGCCATCTGCAAGGTCAAATGCATTTGCTCCCTTTATGAACACCCATCCCGCTGGCGGGAGGGGTGTTTTGTTATCGAGGGGATACGCTTGATGGATGGAGGGGGCCATTCTGCGATCGGCCTGGGTCACCGGCGCCAAAACCGCGCTGTTCGCCCCAGGCACGGTGGACGCTTATGGGCCCAAGGTGGTGCGGACCGGCTATGGGCGCACACTTTCACTGCCGTTCACGCCTTGATTAATTCATCGGCGGGTGATCGCTGCAACGACGTTGCCAAGCGTCGCTCTTTCCTGTATAATTCACCGGCGCGGGGGTGGATTGGTCCCGGTGGGCTGCGCGGGCTTCAAACCCGTTGGTGGGCACGCTGAGTGTCCACGGTGGGTTCGACTCCCATCCACTCCCGCCAACTTGTACGTCGCCCATTTAGCAGACAGAAGAGTTGCGGCTCAATGTAATAAGCATTCAGTAAGGGCATGTGAGTGTTTCCCCTTCCGGCCGGAAGGGTTTTTTGTTGCCTTGTTCCAGCATGGACTGTCTGTTATAATAAGTCTGTGAGATGGCGTTGGTGACAGCTATAGTGGTTTGCGGGGGCATCGCCATGAAGAATCGCATGCTCTTGTCCAAGCAGGGTGAGATGCGTCTGGACGTGACGGTTTTCGGCTCCAAGCCCCTCCTGGACGCTATCGAAGATGAGGCGCTGCAGCAGCTTCGCAATGCTGCCTGCCTGCCCGGCGTGTGCGGCCTGGTGGCCATGCCCGACATCCACACCGGCTACGGCCTGCCCATCGGCGGGGTGATGGCGGTGGACGCCGAGAACGGGATCGTGAGCCCCGGCGCCGTGGGCGTGGACATTAACTGCGGGGTCCGGGCAGTGAGCGTGCCCGTGGGGCACCAGGAGATCAGAGCACATCTCAAGGAGCTACTCAGCGGCATCACCGCCGTGGTGGGCACTGGCGTGGGCGGCAAGACTCGCAGCCAGATCGGCAGGGTGACTGGCCGTGATTTCCGCCGCCTGGTGGAGGGTGGCATCCCGGAGTTGGTGCCACAAGGGTATGCCACGCCCGATGACGTAGAGTGTACCGAAGAGCATGGCCACCTGACCCCGGCCAACCTGGACCACGTGAGCCAGCGGGCCGCGGAAAGAGGCTCGGGTCAGATCGGCACCCTGGGCTCCGGCAACCACTTCATCGAGATCCAGCAGGTGGCCCAGGTCTACGATGCCAAACTGGCGGGGCCTATGGGCCTGGTCGAAGGGCAGGTCTGCCTGATGATCCACTGTGGCAGCCGCGGTTTCGGCGAGCAGATCTGCCAGGATTATCTAAGGACCATGGAGCACGCCATGGCCAAATACGACATCTACCCGCCGACAAAGCACCTGGCCAGCGTGCCCATCAACTCCCCCGAGGGCCAGGCCTACCTCTCAGCCATGGGGTGCGCCGCCAACTTCGCCTGGGTGAACCGCCAGGTGATCCTCTATGAGATTCGCAAGGTCTTCCAGAGGGTCCTGGGGCTAGCCCCAGGAAAACTCAGGCTCATCTACGATGTCTGCCACAACATCGCCAAGTTGGAGGAGCACGGTGGGCGAAGGCTCCTGATCCACCGCAAGGGGGCCACCCGGGCCTTCCCCGCGGGACATCCCGCGGTGCCGGAGCGCTACCGGAGTATTGGCCAGCCGGCCATCATCCCCGGCAGCATGGGCACACCCTCATTCATCGTGGTGGGCACCGACCGGGCCATGACCGAGGCCTACGGCAGCGTGAACCACGGCAGCGGCCGGGTCATGAGCCGGGCCCAGGCCATGGGCAAGCGGGGCCGGGCCGGCAAGATCTCCGACCAGGAGTTCCGAGAGAGCATGAAAGGCATCGTTTACATGTCCGGCTCCGGAGAGAACCTCCTGGACGAGGCGCCCCAGGCCTACAAGGACTCCGTCGAGGTGGTGGACTCCCTGGCCGACATCGGCCTGGTGGTGAAAGCAGCGAGGCTGGTGCCGCTGGCGGTGCTGAAGGGATAGCTGACTGTGAGAGCCCTCCTGGTCTACAACCCAGCCGCCGGGCAAAGGCACCTCAAGGGCCAGGTGGCCAAAGCCATGATGGTCCTGGCGCAATACGGCTGGGAGTTGAGCCTGCGGGAGACCGTCGAGCCCGGCCAGACCAGCCGCTTCGCCCGGGAGGCAGTGGAGAAGGGCTGCGATGCAGTGGTGGTGGCCGGGGGAGACGGCTCCTTGAACGAGGCGGCCCAAGCCCTGGCCAACACTCCGGTGGCCTTGGGAGTTCTACCCCTGGGAACGGGCAATGTATGGGCCCGCGAAATGGGGATCCCGCTCTATGATCCGCCCACCGCCGCCGGACTGCTGGCCCAGGGGCGTAGGCGGACCGTGGACCTGGGACAGGCAGGGGACAGGTATTTTCTCCTCTGGGCCGGGGTGGGATTCGATGCCC
The DNA here is from genome assembly GCA_040754915.1 of Chloroflexota bacterium. Classification (GTDB taxonomy): domain Bacteria; phylum Chloroflexota; class DTOL01; order DTOL01; family JACQYG01; genus JACQYG01. The sequence continues at coordinate 4,339 of JBFMCB010000123.1, forward strand.
GGGTGGTCCAGGAGGTGGAGACGGGCCAAAGGCAGATGAAGCGCCGCCTGGGGGCGGTGACCTACGTCATGTCCGGGGTAGTGGTGGCCGCGGGATACCTGGGCACCAAGGCCCGGCTCGCTATCGATGGTACCGTGATCCGGCGCCGGGTGCTCCTGGCGGTGGTCTCGAACGCCCAGCTTTACGCCGCCTACATCACGCTGGCGCCCCAGGCCAGCCTGGACGATGGCCTCCTGGACCTGTGCGTCTTCTCCGGCCGTGGCGTCTTCTCCACCGTGCGCCATTTTGCCGGCCTGGTGGCCCGGCGGCACGTGAAGGATCCAGAGGCCGAATACTTTCGCTGCCGACAGGTGGAGATCATCTCCGCCAAACGCCTTTTCGTCCACGCCGACGGGGAGCTCATTGGCACCACGCCGCTGGCCTTTCGTGTAGTCCCCCAGGCCCTGCGTGTCCTCGTCCCCCAAAACGTGCCCAAGGGGCTTTTCACCAGGGGATAGAACCTCTTCGCCGGCCCAGGCATGATCTCAAGGTGGACATAGCAGCATCTTGAATCTCTGGGCATCCTCGAACATATTCGTGTTGTTGAAAAGGCAGTAGACTTCTCCGTGCTCCTGGCACCATCGGGCCAGCCGGGATAGATCCTCCTGGGTATATCGGTAGCGATACCCGCCGATGCCGTGCAGGCGAAAATAGGCAAAGGGGCCGTGTACCGGACGACGCACGAATGGGTCAACCCCATGGACAAGGTCCAGGTCCGCACAAAGCTCTTGAATCTCCCGATCGGTCCATTCCCCGCGGGGTTCCCAGACAAAGGCCAGGCCATCCCGCTTCGCATCTTTGAAGAAGGTGCGCAGATTGGCTTTGTGCTCTTCGGTGGGCGTAAAACTGGCGGGGCACTGGAAGACAACTATTCTGGACCCGAGGGCCAGCGCGATCTCTTTGGTTTGCTCCCAGGCTCTAAAGACCTCCCCCGTGGGACGGAAAGCGCCGTAGCGCTCTTGTTGGTGGGCTGGTATCTTCAGTTTTGCCTTGCGATAGGTGGGGCTGGTCGATTCGTGAGTGATCAGTTGCCACACCTTGAGGCTGAACTCAAAGCCCGCCGGAGCGGTCTGCCGCCACCGCCTGGCTGTCTCGACCTGGGGAGGCTTGTAAAAGGTCTGTTGCAGCTCTACCAGGGCGAAATGCCGGTAGTATTCCTCTCGCGCCTTAGGAAAGCCACAACATCCGATTTGCAGTTTCATTGCTTCCAGATGACACGCGCAATTGATTGCCTATCATACGTATTCTACCGCTGAGGTTTATTTTAGGCAAGAGTTTTCGTGCCTCTGGTGAGTCATTGTCCCAATCCCGGGCATCCCCAGCCGTGGTAGTGATGATTGCTGACCGTAGCATAATGGATTTTCAGGTGATCCACAATCTCCTCAAGCGTGTATCCGTATCTCACGTGAGCGTCGTGGATGCCCCTGTCTCCCCCGGCCTTCGTGTCTATCCCTCTGGGGTCTCTATCATGAGGTAGCAGTGATTGTCCATGAGGCGGTAGGCATGGCAAAGCCAGTTGTATCTTTTGACCATAGAATCCAAGACGGAGAGGAAGCTCTCTCGGTCCTGTTCGTCGGCGAAGATCTTGGTCGGATTTCAGATTGCAGATTTCAGATCGCAGATTGAAGGTTTGGCCCTGCTTCGTCCCAATCTGAAATCTCAAATCTGCAATCCAAGACGATAGACGGGGTGTAGCAGCGAATATCTTATATTTCAAGCCCTGATCCCCCATATTTCATTAGGGTCTTTTCCGGGCCATAATTACAGTGAAGCCTGCATCTGCAGAAAATCCATCTTGCGGGGCTTCCATTTCCGTCACCTCGCCGGGCTTCTGAAAAAGGGTAGAAATGACTTTCTCAATAGTGAACCCTGAATCAGTGACCAACCTTTCTACTTCCTCATAGCTGTAGAAGGTGGCATGCCTGTAAAAACTATGCCCTTCCTGCTTCCTAATCTGGTAGAACTTGCCCCAGGAGCTCTCCCCCAACACCAGCCCCAGCACTATCTTACCTTCTGGCTTCAGGATACGGTGGGCTTTCTGCAATACCACGAGCGGTGAATCGACGAAGCACAGCGTTACAATAAGGAACACCGCACCGAAGGTTTCCTTGTGGAAGACCTGCTCCTCGCCCCTAGCCCGAAACACTGTTATCCCACGACTTTTCGCCATTTCCAGGAGCTTAGCCGAAGGGTCAATGCCAATCTCTATGCCCAGTGCCTGAGCGAAGCGGCCGCTGCCCACTCCTACCTCAAGCAACCGTTAAGGTAGCAGCGTGAGCACCTCCTGCAACGCTCTAACCTCTGTGGCAAAGATAAGTTTCCCTTCCTCTTCAAACCAGGCATCATATGGCTTAGCCAGAACATCAAAAAACGAACTATCGCTATGTCCCATCAAACTAGTCATGAATTAACACTTCCTGTAAGCCCGCTTCCAAGGTTCTCTCTGCGTGTTAAGATACTCGATCATTGCCTTCTTGAGAGTGCTGGAGGCCAACCCGGCGCAGTGGACGCTGTCCTCAGGGAGTCCGCCCAAATTCCTGGCGATGACCTCGGCGCTGATGGCGAGCGCTTCTTGTACGGTCTTGCCTTTGGCAAGCTCTGTAGCCATGCTCCCCGCAGCAATGGTAGTGCCGCAGCCGTCGGTCCAGAAGCTGACATTTACCACCTTCCCGTTCCTGATCTTGAGCCAGATCTCCATGTTGTCGCCGCACGGGCCCAGTAAAGAGGTATAGGCGTCCGCATCGGGTATACTACCTACATTCCTCGGGTTCATGGCATGGTCGATGACCGTCTCGGTGTAGGTGCTCTTCATATCGGCCACAATGGCCTCTTCCAGCTTATCCAACTCTGAGTCCATGCCTATACCTCCGCCTAGGCTCCCTTGGCTGACACCGCTTGAAGGAAGGCGTCAGCAAAGCTATCCAGTGCCTCTAAGTCGTAGCGCTCGATATTGCCTTCATCGCAGGCCCGAGCCAACTCCGGGTCAACAGGTATCTGTCCCAGCAAGGGCGCTCCTGCTGCCTTTGCCATCTCGTCAGCCTGGCTCTTGCCGAAGAGCTCCAGTCTCTTCCCCGTTTCAGGCAGGATGAGATAGCTCATGTTCTCCACCACTCCCAGGATCGGGACATGCATTGCCTCGCGGGCCATCCTCACTGCTTTTCTCACCACCATGGCCGCCAGCTCCTGCGGGCTGAAAACGATGACCACGCCCGACAGCGGGAGTGACTGCATCACGGTGAGGGGTGCGTCTGCTGTGCCCGGCGGCAGGTCTACTATGAGGTAATCGAGCCTGCCCCAGAGGACATCCTCCCAGAACTGCTTGATGGTGTTGCCGATAAGAGGCCCGCGCCAGATAACCGCATCATCTTCACGGGGCAGGAGCAGGTTAATCGACATGATCTCAATGCCTGCTCGAGAAAGCACCGGCAGGATGCCAGTCTCGCTCCCGGTGGGCCGGGCAGTGATGCCGAACATCTTAGGGATGCTGGGGCCGGTGATGTCCGCATCCAAAATGCCCACCTCCTGGCCGCGGCGGACCAGCGAGAGGGCAATAAGGCTGGCTACAAGGGACTTTCCCACCCCACCCTTGCCGCTCATCACAGCGACCACATGGCAGATCTCGTTGAGTTCCTTGGGCTTAACATCCACAAAATCTATTCGGACCTCTTTAACACCGGATAGTGTCTTGATGAGTCCGCTCGCCTTAGCCCGGAGCCAATCCTGGGCCTCATGATTTAGCGCCGCCGAGGCAAGGGCGATATCGACCTTCTGGTCAGATATTGTGACCTGGCGAATGAGGTTGAGTTTCACTAGGCTACGCATGGCTCCGGGCACGAGCACTGTCTCAGGGCTTTCCATCGCTTCTTCTTGTGTTGGCATGAAATCACCTCCTGAAATCTCTATCAGGCGAATCTTCTCGCCAGCAGCTTCGTAGCTGGCAAAGCGAGGATCGGAATCAGCGCGATGAGAACCACGATACTGACGGCTATCGGAATATTTCCAGCACTGCCGAAGGCTTGCCTTATCCCGTCAACGGTGTAGGTAAGTGGCAATAGGTAAGCAATTTGCTTGAGCACCGGGGGCAGTGCTGATATCGGCGTGAAAACACCGCACAGGAACACCATAAGGAAGCGGGGCAGGTTGGCCAGGGTCTGTGCCTCAAACACTTCCCGCACCAGGACACAAAGAAGAGCGCCCAGGGCAGAGAACACTAGCAGTGAGGGCAGCAAAATCAATATGAGATAGACAACGTTGACACTGAAAAGCCCCAGGGCGAGGACAGATGCCAGGGTTACCACCACCGTTACTATCAGACCGAAGACAGCGCCACCCAGTATCTTGCCCAGAAGCACGGTGGAAAGGCTGACCGGTGCCAGGAGCAGTCTTTCCAGGGAACCCAGCCTTAGCTCGAAGTTGATGACCACTGCCTCCATCGCCGTGGTGCTGAACAGGATGGTCATGGCAATAAGACCGGGGACGAGTTCATCAAAGTTTCCCGGGTTTCTCAGGTAGAAGGCCAGTATCCACGCAACCGGGAAAACGATGCCCCAGCTAATCGCCGGTGGCTTCAGGTAGTAGGTTTTCATGTCCTTGAGAGCGATGTACCAGATGCTCCGCAGGCTCTCGCGCCCCATTACCGGCCTCCCTTCTCGGCAGCCATCACCAGCGGGCTCAGGCCAGTGAGCTTCACAAAGGCGTCTTCCAGGCTTGGTTTGAGGCTGTTCACTGACGCTACCTGCGTCCCACTCTCCCTGGCGTAACTGAGTATAGCTTCAAGCACCGCAGAGGCATCTCCGCCGTAGATTCGTACCCTATCGTCTACCTTTACCACCATCAGACCGGAGAGTCGCTGCCCCAAGTCATCCACCGCCTGGGACAGAGGCACCTTGAAGGAAACCTCCAGAGCCGGCTTCTCCTCTGCCCTGGCCTTAAGCCTGGCCGGGGCATCTGTGGCCATTATTGTTCCCTTGACCAGCAGGGCAATGCGGTCGCACAGGACATCTGCCTCCTCAAGGTAGTGGGTAGTGAGAAACACGGTAATCCCGGCTTCCTTCAGCCGTTTGATGGCTTTGGTGCATGAAACTATGCAAAAGTGGCGTGGATCGGGTAATCTTGTGGTATGTCAAAGACAACAAGGTCTACTCGTCCACGCCGGAAATCAGTATATCATGTTCGGAACTGGTCGGAATAC